>CAXGQC010000001.1:0-51810 GCA_964011795.1 uncultured bacterium
ATCGACCGGACGCACTCAATGCTATTTCTCAGGATCTCGAGCACGAATTTCATCACGCACTCGACATCGCTGCAGAAGACGAAGCAATCCGTTCCATCATCATTACTGGTAGCGGGCGCGCGTTCTCAGCGGGCTATGACATCTCAGGAGACAACAGCAAACGGCCTCGTCTCCCAACTAGCGCTCATCTAAAGCGTCAATGGGGTTCATCAATGCTCGGTACGGGCGGACCTGCCCACATCATGCATCTAATGGAGCATCCAAAACCCATCATCGCTGCCGTCAATGGCTGGTGTATTGGAGGAGGCTTCTGGTACTCACTTGCTTGTGACATCACCATTGCCTCGGATCAGGCGACTTTCGGTCAGCCGGAGATTCGAATGACATCAAATACAACTGCTTTGTTCGCACTGCTCTGTGGATGGAAAAATGCGCATCGATATGCGCTGACAGGGGACCATTTCGACGCGCAAGAAGCACTGCGTATGGGAGCGATCAATGAAGTGGTCCCACATGATCAATTATTACAAACAGCTCAAACACTGGCATTACGACTTGCAAAAGTACCGCCTGAATCGGTGCGACTCAACAAGGCGATTACCACCTACGGACTCGATGCGATGGGCCTGCGCTCTGCTCTAAATATGAATGGCGTGCTCTCAACACTCGTTGAGGCTGCAAACGACGGTCCGGATGTTGAACACCTTGATCGCGCACAGGCCGAAGGTGGCTTTGGTGCATTTCTTAAGGCACGGGATGAACCATTCCTGCCAGAGCCGTTCGGACCACGGAGCAAGCCCCGTGATTGAATACATCGATTCTCATAAGGCCATCTCGTTCTAAGATATGCCTGACTCGTTACAGGGTGACTATGGTTGGTCCTCAGTAACGGGTCGCTTAACATGAATTGATCCGTACTGGACGATCTTTGCCGAGTTCACCAGTGCGGATCACTTTTTTACCTGATTTTTTTGGGTGATCGCTCCCAATCCATCCCAACTCTTTCAGCTTGGAAGAAATAATACTTGAGTGACTGTGCTTAATGTATCCAAATGCTTCCAACCTAGATGGCGGGATTCTCGTCGATTATTTGCAGTATTTCAAGGAGCTCAAGAAAACCGACTAGTCCAACAAATAGCATCACTCCTGCTAATACAAATGTGACAAATACAAACATGACTGTTCGGAACATTAATTCAGTACCACATACACAATGAGAAGCGAAATAATTAGAACCACAACAGCCCTTACTGGTGAAAACCCAATACCCTTCTCAGTAACTCTCTCAGTAATCCTTTTAGCTAACTGTGGTGGCAATGGTTCAAAGGGATCTTGCATGCCGAAAGTGTAGCTGGTCACTGACCAAACACACTAACGCCGGTTCCCGCCATTTCCCCTCATGCCACTTGTGAAGCTGCCCTCCCGGCAATCAGCGATCGCTTTTGCGACATCAGGATCTTCCCTATCAATATCCTGGCCGGCAAACATGGTTCGCTGAGCGCTTCGAGTGCCTTGTGAAAAATCAGGGTCGACAACCGGTATATTTTGCTCTCTGAGGCAGGCCGCAAAGCTAAGGATTTGGTCCTGCAGTTCAATTTCATCTTCGGTCGAACGGGATTGTCCGAAGCTGGCATCAGCCAACAATCCTCGGCACTTCCCAAGGGCCTCCCGTGTCTTCGGATCCTGCCGGTCGAAGTTTGGATCTTGGTTGAGTGTAGTAAAGAAGCCTCGCAAATCTACCGACCCATCCTGATTGACCTCAGGATCTGTCACACTGAACCCTTCATCTCGAAGACAAGCAGCAAATTCAGATGTGATATCTTCGTCTGTTTTATTGGAGACTACTTCTGGAATCGCTGTTTGTGTGGGTGCTGGGATGGTAGTACCTGAAACCAGTGCTTGAGATACTTGCTGGACAGTGGCAACCTTCGTGGGCACCGGTTCAGCGTCTCCAACCCGGGCAACACCATTCCCTGAATCTGAGTGTCCACCACAGGCCAACAATACCAGTAGAAAGCCAGCCACAACTAGCATCACTAAATACTGTCTGTGCAGCTGACTAAAATTCATCAGGAATTCTCCAGTACACAAAAAGTTTAAATTGTTTTATTAGCCGCCTCAAATTCTTGATAGATCTCCTTCATGAAATCTAACGGCGACGGCTAGGATCGCGGCTCCTATGGCAATCTGGGTGACGATCGATAACTGTTTCTCATCTAATTTTACAAAAAAAGAAGCCGCCCCGTAAGGCGGCCTCGAATTGACTCATTCAATTATAACACAAATCTAATTGTCTCCGCTGTGCAGGTATGCAACAGACAGTGACTAATTAGCCCGACAATCAAAATATTCTAAAGGCGTTATAGATCCCATACGCCACTACCGGGATCAGCAGCAATGAAAATTTCCACATGACAACAGTTCCTTACAAAAAGTTCCTCATCGACTGGTCACCTGCGATTACTCACAGTATCTCACTGAAGTCGCGACGATCCACAATGTCTTTTGAACTTTTTTTCCTTTTCAGCAGCTTCTTTCCACGCCTTGAGTTCAGCCTGGGTAGCCGTTTGCCAATAATTAAAGCCCCAGTCATCTTTCTCTTGATCGGGTCTATTTTCGTTCTCACTCATGCCGAGAGTGTAGCTCTCGCCTAAACTTGGTGGTATGACCCGGTCACTAATTCTTATATTTTGTTCCGTGTTAATAGTCGTCGGATGCACGACCTCAGCAAATACTTGGAGCAGGTTTATTCATGGGTCGCCCTATGCCGGAACGGTCTGGAATTTTCCAGATGTGATTAATTCAGAGGATCCGTCATCGTTTCTAGAAATCACCTACTCTGGGAAAGAATCACGACAAATGTACGACAGAGGGCAAAACGGCTGGATTCAAGATACTCCACATCTGTTCATTGCCCAGTACTCAGACAATTTAACCATTGAAGTTCAAGTAAATTCGGAGTTTGAAGATTTGGACATTGCGCGTGAAATAGCGTCTGATTATGCATGGCGGGTGGGACAGTTGCCGACGTTATTAAGAAAAGGGGTTAAAACTCTTTGGATTCATAATGGCAAACATCCGTTTGGTGGTGGCAACGAAAGCATTGACATATATATTGAGCAAGGGAAGGAATATGCGTCGCACAATGTTCTCGAAGAAGTGCTCATACATGAGGGAGCACATGCCTCACTTAACTGGCCTGGGCCATTACTGGATCACGGAAAGACACCAGGATGGTTACTGGCTCAGCAGTCAGATGAAGGATTTATTTCTCTGTACGCCAAACAGCACCCGCAAAGAGAAGATATTGCCGAGAGTTTCTTACCTTGGTTTGCATTGCGGTATCGTCTGGACAGGATTTCAGAGTCCGATCAACGCAAAATATTAGAAGCAATTCCTCACCGACTTAGATATTTCGACGAACAAGAGTTTGCTATGTATCCGGTCACGGCAAGCAACTAGTTAGCAGGTGGCCAACTGTCACCTAATCTCACTTTGTCAGCATCGAGATAATCAGTATCTAAGTCCACATCATAAGTATTGCCATGAGGGGTTCGGATGGTAAATTTTGTATATTCAGATACTTTCCTGAACATCGTTACAACTGAGGCACATTCGTTCGCACCCCGGACAGCCAAAACTTGATTTCCATTCCATACTTCGCACTCAGCGATTATTCCGACAACGATATCTTCTTCCGCAGCTGATGAACTCAAATCGCTGCAACCAACCAGAAGAAATAGAGGAACTAGAAGCATTAATAATTTTTTCATCTATAACGAAACTACATCAATGTTCGCTAATGGAGTAACCAATCAGTCAGACGGTGGGATTTCTCCAATCACCCCGTCTCGACGAAGTGTCTCCAATGTCTCACTATCCATCCCAAGCTCACCACCAAGTATCTCGTTGTTATGTTGACCAAGGGTCGGTGCAGTGCGGCGATAGGTCACCGGAGTTAATTCCAGGCGAATGGCATTCCCCGGGTAGCGGCGGAGACCTACATCTGGATGAGGCAGCTCAGCCCAGAAGTCCCGCTCGGCGAGCTGTCTATCCTCAACGAGGTCACGTGCGTCGGAGACCACCGCTGCTATTATCCCTGCTGCCTGTAACCGCGCCATCAAAGAGTGGGGGCTGAAAGAGCGGGTGTAGTTAGCGATAAGAGTATCAAGTTCTTCGTGTCGAGCATGCCGGTCCTCGCGGGTCAGTGCCGTAAGTTCGGAGTCTAAATCTGCAAGCGTCGCGAGCGCACGCCACTCCTCATTCGAAGTTACTGATATAGCAATCCAGCGGTCATCCCCGGCACACGGGTACAGCCCTTGAGGCGCGTTGAATGGATCTCGATTACCCATTCGTTCGCGATTTCCCCCCCTGACCTGTGCCCCTAGAAGCTCCTCACCGACAAACGAACCCATAGCCTCGATCATTGCTATTTCTATCGAACGTCCAGCGTGATTTGGGTCAGCCTCCCTGTCTCTAAGTGCGATTAGCAGAGCCGAAACTGAGTTCATTCCAGCAACGGGATCTGGCCACGCAATGCCTGATCGATAGGGGCCGGTGTCGAGATAACCCATCATCGATGACAGTCCAGCACCAGCCTCGATCAGCGGACCCAGTGCAGTTCGCTCACTATCAGGGCCAGTACTGCCATAACCAGGCATCGCCGCATAGATAATCGACGGGTTGAGTATTTTCAGCTGCTCGAAATCAAAGCCAAGTTGAGGCATGACGCGAGGGCTGAAATTCTCGATCACTATGTCTGCCTCAGCGACCAATTCTGCAAATAGCCCGCGGCCACGTTCATCGCGAAAGTTAAGAGTGACCGAGCGACGGTTGCGGTGTAGCTTGTTGAAGCCACCAAAGCGGTTCCATGGTCGCTCGCCAATCTCATTTTCCGGGTAGAGATGACTGACGAAGGCAGCTGAATCTGGCACGTCCCGAGGTCCTCTGTTGAAAATCGCTTCAATCGAAATCACGTCAGCACCGAGGTCACCAAGCATCCGGCCAGCCCACGGCCCTGCCCAAACACGGGTGAGGTCCAGAATGCGTATCCCTTCTAAAGGGCCATCTGCCGGCAGTGCCTCGTGTTTTCCAGCGTGCACGTCGCTGAAGTCAGACCAACTGATACTTTCATCAGGTGTCGATGGTGGCCGTGGGTCAGGATCACGGTCACTGATCCAGAAGGGACCACGCGGGATCTGCAGTGGGGGACTACCATTGATTTCACGCCAATAGTCGCGAAATGAGAGCTGAGGGTCATCCAGGAGCTGGAGCATTGTCGGGACCGGTCCAACCGGCGCAAAAACACTACGACCGATAGCGATGATTTCCTCGGCTGTATGTTCCATCAGCCATGGAATAAATGCTTCATCAAACTCGTCCTTGTGGGCCCCTCGCGCGTAGTCATCCTTGAAGCGTGGATCTTCTGCTATTTCGGTCAGACCTGCGAGGGTGAGGAAATCCATAAGCTTCACACCAGAGGCAAGGCTGAGCTGTACATACCCATCACTACATGGATATACCCCTACAGGATGCCATGACCCTGGTTGGCGATTGCCTTCGCGCTTGAGGATGTGGGCGCCGTGTGTCCACATCGTCGTTGTATGTTGATGGAGCGTCGCCGATCCTTCGAAATGTGAAATCTCGACGATCTGCCCCCGCCCGGTGAGATCTTGCACACGTAGTGCCGCCATCGTCCCTATAAAACCATGGGTACCAGCTTGGTAAGCCATGTGCAGGCCAGGCCGTCGAATAGGCTCACGTGAGGGTTCTCCGTTCGGGTAGAGTTGTCCACCAATCGCCTCATCAGTAAATAAATTCGAACGGTAATTAGAGTAGGGACCAGAACTTCCGAAAGGAGAAATACGAGCACTAACCAGTCGCATATTATTCGCAATATCAACACGAGAGATCAGTGGTTCTGGGGAAGAACTTTCAATCACTGCATCCGCCTCGACCAACAGTGACATCAACCCCGCATGGTCATTCTGATCAACGAATATCGATTGTTTTGAAGTATTGAGATAAGCCCAGGTGGTACCTACTACGTCACCGTTGGGTAGCGTCCATGGTTCGCCCTCGGTACGCAACGGATCACCATCAAGTGGCTCTACCTTGATCACTGTCGCCCCATGATCCGCAAACATTTTGGCCGTGTACGCGCCAGCCGCAGAACCAGCAATTTCAACGATACGTAAGTCCTCAAACTGTTTCATACATATCGTCCTTGCCCTTACTGTCAGACCAAGAATACTTGACTAAACCAACATGTGGTCTATGTAATCTCTGGACTAGTCGGTTACTTACTAGGGTGATTTGGCAGTGTCAATAAACTGAACAAATGAACCCTCATGGAGATTGGCACCGATCTCGGACCAGAATCTCTCTACACCGGGACCAACTCCGAAAATATTTTTCACTCTCCGTTGGATATTTGTATAATCATTGCCATTTTCCCAGTGATCCTTGAATTGAGCGAAATATTGCAGCATATATATGTTGAATCGATGCTGATCAATTTTGTCGAGTTCGCCCGAATCTTCACAACCTAACAAAAAAATATTGGCGAAGTCTCGATTTGTATACATACTCCGATTCATATCATCTACTTGAGTACCAATCGTCAGTCGCAAACTCATCACGGAATCCCTGTGCTGTTGCCAGAGCTGACTCGCCAGGAACATTGCTACGGCCAACGTTGCAATCCCTGTGACAATCTGAGCGATGATCGCTAACTGTTCCCATTCCATAATCTGTCCTCACTTTCATAAAAGACTACTTGACTACTTATGTTATATATGACGAGACAATTCAGGCTTATGAAGGAATGAGAGAGGCAACAATATGATTTTCCATGTGATAGCTGAACATGACCACAGCACCTGTGGCCGTGTCGAAAATGGTGTAGTAACTAAAACTTGGGAAGATGTTGCGCCAAATGCTACGGCTTGGGTAGAAGGCAGTGACGACGCGAACGTCCTGGGTGTCTGGGGCTATCCCGTCCAACATCGTATTTTTGCAATAGTTGAGGCAGACACATTTGAGGCTGTCGAATCACTATTCGATTTTCATCTCGCTAAGGGACCAGTTGAGGTTTTACCAGTGAGGGATTTGATTCAGAGCCGAAAAGATCTCGGATTATGGGGCCAATAAGTAGCCGCCAGAAGCTTTGTGTGATTGCAGATCATCTGACCCTGATACGGCTGGGGGACTGAATCGTATACTTAGGACATTCAATAATGTCGTGGGTATTACGACCAGTTGTCACCAACCAATTCGATACTTTTTTGCTCTGCCTTCCTGGAGAACTCCTCAGCAAAATATGAACAGAGACCCGTATATTGCTCTGGATCGAGCAGCTCAGAAATTGCGTTTGTGGTTAATCGTTCTTTTATGTCGGGCTCTTCTTGTAGTGTCTCTGTAAATGGCCTCCCCTCGTTAACAGATCTTTGCGCCGCTTCATAAACAACGTCGTGAGCCTTTTGCCGGCCCATTTCTCGGCCCAGTTCGAGCATGATTTTCTCAGAGAGTATTAATCCACCACTGAGTTCAAGATTCTGTCTCATCCGATCAGGGAAAACTTTGAGATCCGAAAATATCTCAATCAGTGCAGCGGTAATTTGTCCCATTAGTATGCATGTTCTATCGATAGCTGAGTTGATCATCATACTGGTGGTTTTATCAGCCTCGTGCTCAGTTTGCATCGCTTCCAGCGACATTGGTACGAATGTACGGATTTCTGACGCCCAAGCAACAACGTCCTGGCACAGACGTGGATTGCGCTTCTGAGGCATGGTTGATGACCCAACTGCGCCCAGAGGCACAGGTTCTTCAACTTCACCGAACTCCTGTTTCATCATGGTATAGATTTCACGAGACATTTTGCTTGCGGTAGCAGCAAGCATGGCAAGAATAGTGATGTACTCCGTCAGATGATCGCCGATCACCCTAGACGGCATAGACATCGATCCTAATCCTAACTCCTCGCCAATTAGCCTTTGAGTCTCAAGACCCTCGAGACCGACCGAAGCCATCGTCCCTGCTCCTCCACCAAGCATCGCCACAAAGACTCGTTCCTCGCTCCCTTGCAGGCGCTCTACATGTCGTATTAATTCGTCAATCCACACAGCTACTTTGTAGCCGAAGGTTGCCGGAACAGCATGCTGCCCGTGAGTCCTTCCAGGTAGGGCATAGTCCTTCGTCTCTTCTGCCAATCTACCGAGCACATGGAGCAGAGTCCCGAGATCCTTCAAAAACCTCTCATGACACTCTTTAACCAGCAGTATCTTGCCTGTCTGCGTGATGTTTTGAGTGGTGGCACCCCAGTGTATATACCCACCTGCTTCTTCACCGCAGATTCTGTCTAATTCCCAAATCAGCGGGACTAAGGGGTGTCCTGTTTTATCTAATCCGTCGTAAATATTTTGCAAATTTAGCAATTCAAGCTTTGCTCTTTCCGTTATCACACCAGCAGCCTCAGTCGGAATTATCCCTTGACTTGCCTGCGCTCGAGCGAGCGCCGCTTCGACGTCCAAATAAGACTGAAACAAATTGGATTCACTAAATAATTCACTCACAGAGTTACTATTACTATCCCCAGAAGATGTATTTCCTTGCATGTGTCTTCCCCTTGTTAATCTGTGCTACCACTTTCTCTATTCCGTCACCAACTAAAAAACCAACCTGCTGCACGAATAATTAGTGAGAACGAGACAAGTAAGCCACCTATACCAAAAGTAATCGCTGCAAGTATCCGGAATATTTTCATAGATATTATAAAAAACTAAAACTTGATTACCATTTGTATCTGATTTGAGGGCTTGATCAATGACTCAAAGGCTTCCTGTATGTCCTTGAGTTCGATCGTATCGGTATCAGACAATAAAGGTTCCAATACAAATTTTTTAGAGGCAATCAGGTCTACCGCGACTTTAAAATCATATGGTTCACTGGCGAAGGTAGTGTTCAGCTGGATTTCTTTACCTGCCCAATCTACCGGCAATAGTGGGACATCCTCCCACGCAAGAGCCACCAACATTACGTTGCCTTTTCTTCTCACCATATCCAGAGCATCATGCAGAGTAGGTTTCGCTGCGGCACATTCATACACCACATGAGGACCGGCACCATCTGTTAGTTCAATGATGGCTTTTACCGGGTCTTGGGAAGTTGGATCTACCACTGCGTCAGCACCCAGCTCCAAAGCCACAGATCGTCTGGCTTCGGACGGTTCGGAGACAATAACTTTGGTCGCGCCAGCCGCTTTCGCAGCCTGCAAGCATAAAAGCCCTATCGGACCCGCCCCCAATACTGCAACGGTATCTCCTAGTTTCTGATTCGATAGTCTGACCGCCCTCGTCACTATGGCACATGGCTCCGCCAAAGCACCCTCCAAATTTGATACCTGATCAGGCAGTCTGAGTGGTTCCCATTCCTTAGCAACCGTGTATTCCGCATATCCCCGAGTTCGAGTATTGGTAATGCCCTCAAGACGATAGTTGTACTGGTCTTGCCTTCTTAGAGGGGATTCCTTACCTGGAGGTGGAGTCCCACCAAGGCCAATCACTCGGTCGCCTACCTTAAACCGGGTTACATCTGAACCGACTTTGGAAATTTCTCCGGCGAATTCATGTCCCAACACCGTGTCGGGCGGAGCTATGTCATACAGATATACGTGCACATCTGTGCCACATATCGCACTGTGCGAAATCTTGATCTGCACTTCATCTGATTGCGGCTCGGGAGTAGGAATTTCTTCCACAACTAAATTCTGTTTACTTTTATACACTGCAGCTCTCATTTTTCCTCCTCATTAACTTCTACTCCGTCGAATAAGTCGGGCAGCACTCCCTTTTCACCTTCGCTGGAAATACGATCGATCAACGCATCGATTTTATTCTGAAACTCTTGTGGAAATGCGTTCCGTGCCTCGGAAAAGAATTCGCGGGTCCCCTTCTGCGAAAATAATCCATAGTAGAGCTCGTCCATGTCATATCCTATGGAATCCTCGTACTCTCCCATGTTCATCCAAGAGGTCATCATCCCTGTAGCGAGCCAAAAAAATTGTTGTTTCTCTTTTTGATCCAAAGACTGATAATCCACTTGACCCCGTATAAAAAGATCACTTAGTTCACGATCTTTTCCCATAGCACTACGATACGTATCGAGTCTGCTCTGAATTCGCATAGTTATATCTTTTTGAGAATCTCTATGCTGTAAACGCAACTGACTTGCAAGAAACACTGCGACTCCAAGGGTAGCGATACCGGTTATGATTTGCGCTGTGATCGCAACCTGCTCCCAGTCCATGACTGTATCCCTTCATCGCCAGATGAGGGTAGCTGTTTTTGAAGTGATTTGTAACAAATCGAGAGCACTGAATAATTAGGAGCGCCGGCTATCTAATCTTCTTTTGTTTCCAAAGAGTCGAGGAAAATAACTGTAGCAATACCAGCAACAAGGCCAATAATGGTGCTTGGGACCGTACCTCCACCTGCGAAAGTAACGATACTAAAGTTGACGACCATCCCTACAACTACGCCGATAACTAGATTTCGCATAACTCATTCTAGCTCTTATGGAAATCTAATTCGCTCCCCAAAAACCTTGATCTTTCCGAAGTTGAACTAAGTCCTTCACTGGAAGTACTTCCACAGGGCCCATACCAAGATGAAAATCAAACAGTGATTCCACATCCTCGAATGTATCGGCCTCAACCACGGAGAAAACACGATGCGACACTGGATATCCCCATACTCCGAGAATGTTCACCTTGTCATTTCCCTCAACCCAGGTCATCCCAGACTTTGCAAAACCTGGCCCTTCCTTCACCCTGTTACAGGTACTGTGGTCATGTTGTGCAATTACATGAAAAATCATGTATACCTCCTTCATCATCCCTGTCACGCGCGGAATCTATGGTCTACACCACCAACACCCCGATGCTCAAACTTGACAAATTTTGTCAGGTTTACAAGACTATATCGGAAAACCCAAACTTGAACGAAAATCACGTGGGTTTGGAAAAAGCACAATTTGCAAAGGAGACGCAATGTTAGGTGAAAAAGTAGGTAATATATCTGGTCCAACAGCGGTAAAGGCCCTTCCGGCTACAAACGGGAATCCTACGTTTGAAACGACCGCAGCCGGGCTCAGCGGCACACTCGCTGGCGTCGAAGTACAAAGCTTTGCTACATATTCGGCAGAGATGAAACCAAATGGCAAACTTTACGGTGAATGTCCTAATGCAGGCGTAGTGATGACAGCAGATGGAGTTGCGACCTTTCGAGCGACCGGGGTGGGACAATTCATGGAAGATGGTAGTGCCGTCTTTAAGGGCGTTGTCTACTTTGAAGCGTCTGCTCCCTCTCTGGCTTCTATAGATGGAATTGCCGTGGTGTATGACTGGGTAGTCGATCCACAGGGGAACGCTACTTGGGATCTATGGGAGTGGAAATAACCCATATTTATCATTGGTGAGAGATCGCCATCAAATGATGGCGATCTCTCACCAAGCAGTGCTCTTTATCTGAATACGCTCAATTTACTCTATTCAAAATATGACTCACTTACTCCCACGATCTATAATTGACTTAGAAGCGCACGCAGCAAAGACCGTAATGAGACGATATGGCTATTACACCAGAACAAGCACTACGGGAATCTGTTGAGGCTATCGGGACGAGCAAGAAGAAAAAATATAGAGATACTATTCATCCTCCTGTACATCAGATTATTGTCTCTGACTTCGAGGATCGACGATTTGATGAATCAAATATACCGGAGTACATGTCTGATATTTGGGAGGAATATTTGCCGGATTGGGCCGGCAGCACTTGCACCTTGGACTCTTTCGAAATAATTATTCAGGACTCGTTGAAAGTCGCATATCTAATTAAAGCAAGTCGCTTATTTCCTGATGGGTCGCTAATGCAAACATTCAACGCGATTTTCACCGTTGGTAATAAAGACGGGGATTGGAGACTCATCAGTCGAAATCCCTTCAACATCACCAAGGCGTAAACCTATTTTCCCAAAACTAACAGGGTTACGGCTTCTCTCACTGTGGTGGATATTTCGATGGGCATCTCTTGGTGAAGCGATATGGTCTGTTTATCTAATAGAACAGCGCGGATTGAGCTTGGGAACGGTACTTGCATTCGAGGCGGCTTGGTGGATATTCGTAATCTCACTTGAAGTACCAACTGGGTTAATTACTGACCGCTGGGGACGAAAGAAATCATTAGTTACTGGATCAATCCTTGGAACATTGGGTTTCCTCGTTTTTGGTTTCTCAGCGAGTCCGTTTCTTCTTTTGTTTGCGTATCTGATTTGGGGTTTAGGGGACACTTTCATATCTGGTACTGATTCAGCATTCTTGTTTGAAAAACTGAAAAACAGAGGCGAAGAACACCGATATGCGCAGTACGAAGGTTGGCTGAATGCCGGTGCACTAGTAGTTATTGCAACCACAACCGCCCTTGGACCTCTACTACTGATTTGGACATCACTCGCAGTACCCTTCATCCTCACATCAATTTTTGGAGTGCTGCTAATCGCCGTGTCGCTATCGCTGAAAGAACCCGAAGATCTGCAGGATGGCACCACTGACGAATCTTATTCCAAAGGTTTTAGATCAGCTATTGGAATCATAACCACACCAGCGGTCGCGGGAATTGTATGCCTCAAAGCCATTCCGGAAATGTCCTTGGCGATACTGCTACTGACGCTTCCAAAAACACTCGCAAATTATGGCCTCAGCACCTACGAATTCGGATGGTGGATGGCGCTAATTTTCCTATTAATGGCGGGGACCTCAATATTCGCTGGTCGTGCCACAAAACTTTTCTCTATCTGGCAGTGGTTAGGACTGGCAGGGATCGCCTCAGCAGCTGCATTTATCTTGTCCACCGGCTCCTCGCTTTGGTTATTTCCTCTATGTGTTTTGCCTGCCCTATTCCTACCGGTTACAGAACCGCATGTCCATCAATTCTTGGCCGACAGAACGGACGTAGCCAATCGAGCCACAACACTCTCAGTCGCCAACGCTACTATGTCGATTGTTATTGCCACATCTATATTCGGCGGAGCCTGGATTATGGACGAGTTCGGATTCCTCACCGCTATGAGAATTTTCGCCTGTGCCACAGCCGTATTGTTAGTCATTGGGTTTGCATTTTGGTCCCTTGACCGACAAAACTACGCGCGATGATCCCTTGAAGCAGATGTACCCCTACCATGGGCATGAAGCAGCAAGGCGTTAATCGAGGAGAAAAACCAAATGCTTGAGAGCGTACAGTTAGGGACAAGCGGACTAAGTGTCTCGCAACTATGTCTCGGAACAATGAATTTTGGAATTCCCGGACGAGGACATCAGGGTGATTGGACATTAACGCTCGACGAAGCTCGGCCAATCTTCAAGGCTGCACTCGATCACGGTCTATATTATTTTGACTGTGCGGATGTCTACGGGCTCGGCGCTTCCGAAGAAGTAGTTGGAGCCTTACTCAATGAACTTCTTCCCCGAGATGAATATGTGCTCGCTACAAAAATAGCCCAACCAATGGGAAGGGGAGCAAATCAAGGCGGACTTTCCCGTAAGCATGTTATGGAAGGTGTGGATGCCTGTTTAAAAAGACTTGGACATGACTATATAGATCATTTAGTGATCCATCGCCACCCACATGGAATACGGGGCCAGCATGCCGAAGTGCCCATCGAGGAGACTATGGAAGCGCTGAATGACGTGGTGAAGGCTGGAAAAGTCCTGTATCTTGGTGCATCTTCCATGTTTGCGTGGCAATTTGCTGAACTCCAACTCACTGCTGAACTGCACGGATGGCAAAAGTTTGTCTCCATGCAGAATCATTACAATCTGGTTTATCGAGAAGAAGAGCGGGAAATGAACCCGTATTGTGAAAAATCAGGCGTTGCGCTCACTCCTTGGTCACCACTGGCCCGAGGTATCCTCGCGGGCGCTTACAAAGGCGGATTTGAGTCGGGAAGTACTAACCGATCTCAGGGACAGGACAGAGCCCGTACTGAGGGTCTGTATCACGGCGATCATGTGTTTCCTATTGCTGAACGAGTGGGGGAAATAGCGAGCAAGTACGAAAAGACTTCAGCCCAGATTGCGCTCGCATGGTTAGCAAATAAGTCAGAGATCACAGCTCCAATTGTTGGGGTGTCGAAGTTAAAACAACTCGATGAACTAGTCGACTCAATGAGCATCAACCTCGACCAAGAAGATATTGACTACCTAGAGGAACTCTACAATCCAGTTGAAAACTTACTTTCATTTGGCTATTCATAGGAATAGTAGATTCGCTACCTGATAGTTATTTTCCGCATCAGATCATGATTCGCTCGACTTATATCTCGGATAGTGAGAGATCCACTTCTCTGCCGGCAAACTTTTGAAACACTGAATCACCTATCGCACGCAAAGCATCATCATAGAGAAAAGTCCGGCCTCGTAGCTCATAGTATTGGCGCATTCCTCGTCGATCAAAAAGCAATCCAAATTGTATTTTCACCCGATCTGTACTGGCGCCATCTCGTCCAAGACGCCAGAGGGATCCTGACATTAGAAACATTTGCTGGTAGATCACGTCCACACGGAACTTATCTGATGGTGAGAGACCAACGAAATCTTCATTACCTCTCACCATCGCTTCTGCCAGCGAAGCATCTGCAACGGTGGCTAGCAGCAAATTCTCCTGTCGGTTCTCAGAGGCAAATGTCAATTCCCGTTGCGCATCCTGGTGCTGCAGCCTCAACTGACTCGCCAAAAATATCGCGACTGCGAGAGTTGCAAACCCACTGGCAATTTGAGCAACTATCGCTATTTGATCCCAGTCCATTAATTTCCCTTTCAGTGCAGAAACAGGATACCTGCAGCCCAATAATCATGCGTCAAACAACACTTGCGCATTAAGTGTTTTCGCGTAGAGTCGATCATGGAGAAGCCAGACCACGGAAAAATTATTATGGAGGTGGAAATGCTTCTCAAAGCACGCGTTTTTATAGTCTCTTTACTGTTGGTAGCCCTAATGGCCTGTGGCTCAGAATCAACAGAACCTGCAAAATCAAGCTCTTCGACTAGTTCAAGTGAAACTACCGCGGTGTCTGCCGCACAGCCAGCTTGCGATGCTGAACTAACAGTCGAATTGGCAAATGACGGACCGTACGCTATTACCGCACCCGAGAGCTTCCAAGGGGATTGTGAGATGACTCTGGCTATCAAAAATTATGCCGTCTTAGTCCATAATTTCAGAATCCTCAAGACCAGTCTTGCACTCGATGCTTTGCCAATCGACGAAGCAACTGCGATGGTCGATATCGAAGCTGCTGGTGAGATTCTTTATTCCTCTGGTGATTTAGAACAAGAAGCCACGGAGACTGGCACGGTGAGTCTCGATTCTGGAGAGTATGTCCTGTTTTGTAACATCGCGGGGCACTATCAGCTTGGTATGGTGAAGAGCTTCACTGTCAATTAGTAGTCCAGCCTGGACCTCACGAGATATGATTTGTTGATGAGTGGTAGACGATTAGGCAAAAAAACAGGACCTGGAGCAACAAAAAAAGTTGCTCCAGCATCGGAATCGTCGAGGTCTAACCTCGGAGAGTTGCCGGATTATGCGGCGAAAAACATCGATCTTGAAGAAGATATGTTTCAGAAACCGAATGAATAGCGGAAACCAGTCAGTCCTGCTGTCTCTTAGCTATTTGTGCGCGAAGCCCTGATAGGTTTCTGCGCCAAATCATACCCAAAATGGGTTTTGCGAATATCTCACCAATTGGTCCACCAAAGACAGCAGGGAGTTTCAGTTCCTCAACCCAGGCGAATCTCGTTCCCGTCGCAATGGGCGACAGCGTGAACACACCTTCACCGGTGACTAGGCCTTCATGTCTTACGCCCATCATTCGGTTGGGGGCCCACCCAGTGATCTCCATCTTGTCGAGCGTACGAAGCGGGCCAACCCCTGTCAGACAGTCAAAAGTTGTTCCAATTCCCTCTTTGCTTGTAGATGTAATATCGATACTGAGAGCATCATGCATCCAGTCAGTATGACTGGTGATATCCCGCAGGTATGCCCAGACATTTTCCGGGCTGTCTGGCAAATCGGTCGAAACAAAAATCTTCATAACTTATGGCCCCGCTCAATCTAACAAAAAACTCGAATTGATCTCATCTTACGCGTATCAATCTTAGTGACCAGCCTCTTCTTCTTGTATGATTGAACGACTTTCCTGAGTGGTCTGATCCAGTCCCTTGAGTTAGTTGTAAGGTGCCAAAGAGTATGAAGCGAGAACTACATCTAAATCTGTTCATCAACAGTCGTGGTCACCACGAAGCCTCTTGGAGGCATCCTGACGCATCTGAGCTGGACTTAACTGACGTGCAGTATCTACAAGGATTGTCCCAGCGGGCCGAAGAAGGTCTGTTTGATTCGATATTCCTTGCCGATCAATTGTCGTTCAGGGGTGGTGGTGCTGCACTCAGCCTTGAGCCCCTAACTGCTTTGGCTGCTTTGGCAGTCTCCACTACTCAAATTGGACTCATCGCCACGGCGTCAACCACATATACAGAGCCTTTCAACCTCGTCCGCCAATTCGCCTCGCTTGACCACATTAGCAACGGTCGAATCGGCTGGAACATAGTCACGTCGTGGTCCGCTCCTGCTGCTAAAAATTATGGATACGATGAGCAGCCGACGCATACAGATAGATATGCTCGTGCCGACGAGTTCATGAAAGTAGCAAAGAGTCTATGGGATAGCTGGTCAGATGATGCTGTCGCGGACGATCGAGCAGCCGGCACATATATTCACAAAAACCGAGTCCGACCGATAGACCATAGTGGTGACTATTATCGGGTCGAGGGGCCACTGAATGTTCCTCGTCCGCCACAAGGTTGGCCGGTCTTAGTACAGGCCGGATCGTCAGACACTGGCAGACAATTTGCGGCTGAACATGCTGAGGCAGTATTCACTGCCCACATGGAGAAATCTACTGCGAAGGCTTTTTATCATGATTTGAAGTCCTTGGTTCGAGCTCAGGGGCGAGACGAGAGTCAGTGTCTTATTTTGCCCGGATTGAGTCCGATCATCGCCTCGACTGAAGATGAAGCAAAACGATACAGTCAGGACCTCAATGAGCTGACAGATACCGATGAAGGATTAGCGCGACTCTCAGCCCGCTTTGGTGGCGCTGATTTTTCGCACCTCCCACTCGACACTCCGTTGTCCACTGATGATTTCCCAGATCCGTCGACAGTAGAGGCTGCGAGGAGCAGAACCGAGGTGATAACTGGCGTGGTTCGGACGGAAAAACCAACCCTCAGACAATTACTCGCGAAACTAGCCGGAGCTCGCGGCCATTATGTTGTGGCCGGAACTCCAGAAGATATAGCTGACTTAATTGAAGATTGGTTCACAGATGGTGTAGCCGATGGGATCAACTTAATGCCCCCGGTACTCCCTAAAATGCTGGATGTATTCATCGACGAGGTAGTTCCGCTACTACAAAAGAGAGGGATCTTCAGAACTGCATATCAAGGAACTACTCTCCGAGAACGCTACGGTTTACATAGGCCCGATAATATTTTCAAATGAGCCAAAAGTGGCCGGATAGGAAGAAAAATAGGCGAACGTCTGCTGGCCGTCCTGCTCTATAAAATATAGTTGCTGCTCCATTCGCTGATTCGCCTCTATTACCTGTTTGAAGTAGTTGTCAGCTATCGGCGTACGATCACTTTGCTCGGTCATGAATCAATAATACTCTTTGCTCAAACTATTCATGACTTCCCTCGTCAGGTATAGATTTTTTTATCACGATCCTCTAGGGTAAACAAATTAATAACGTGAATGCTTAGGAGTGTAATTTATGACGAAAGTACTAAATCCAGTCATTTGGTTGTGGGTCTTTGCGATCCTAAATCTGGTCATGGGATCAGGACCAGCTTTGCTTGATGGCCAGTCCGTTGCTGAGATGGGCTGGGGTGAGGGAAATACTGGCGAACATGACGCAATGTACGAGACCTTGCTGGGAATAACGTTGGCCCTATTCTCCATACTTACTGCTGGAATTGCCCTTTTCACGTCGGGTGCCGCCCGAGCTAAAATGACCGCTCTCGTGGGAATAAGTATGCTCGGATTAATGGTGGTCTGGCTCACATATGCCAACGCGGAAGGCTACGACTTTGGCGGTCCAATGATTATTATTCCAATCGCACTGTTCAGTATGCTGACTCTAAGCGGACTAGCTAATCTCAAGAGTGCCGAGTAGAGCACTCGGGAATTATTGTAGTGAAACTGACTGGGGTTAGACTTTCTGCCAGATATTTCGACTCGTCGTGGGCTCGGCGTAAAGCACGCCCAAGAAGGGGCTGGAAATTGGCAGGCGGTCTGGCATCGGCTGGTTTCATTTTTATTGTCGGCGGATTGGTCACCTATGTGATCCGGTCTGCGAGACTCGTGAGTCGGGTCATCAACCCGAACATCAGTAGTTCTAGTGAAAACTACTCCATCGAAAGGGTATCGTCCGAATGAGCATTGAATTTATAAATCCCCCGAGTGCCCCACCGTCAGCTGGCGGATATAGACAACTCGCCATTGTTCCATCTAATAGACGCCTTTTGGTTTTAGCGGGGCAAATCGGGAATACGATGGATGGAACAATCGTTGACGGGCTTGAACAACAATATGAACAGGCTTTAGCGAATATCGTCGCCATCGTGGAATCAGAAGGAGGCACGTCCTCTGACGTTGCTCGAATTACAGTATTTTTGACTGAAAAGCCGGAGGGGTCCCGAAAAATTGGCGAGGCGAATGATAAATATTTCCCCAACGGACAGCCAGCAATGTCATGGATATACGTGGCTGGACTTTTTCGGCCTGACGTGAAGGTAGAAATTGAAGCAATCGCTGCGGTGGATTAGTCAGATTTAGCGACGTAAACCCGAACAGGTTATGCTTCCCTTCGTACCTATGTGATGTATGTGAGGGAATAAAGATTATGAGCACCACTGACTTCAAAGGGAAAATAGGAACTACTTTCTCGAACTCTACTCCTGACTGGCCAGAAGCACCTTCTTCCCATGATGGAACCAGTCCAAACGTCTTGGTCGTACTTCTTGATGACACCGGCTTTGGAAACTTTGGTTGCTACGGATCGGTGATAGATACCCCGTATTTTGACGAACTTGCTGCCGGTGGTCTTCGATATTCGAATTTCCACGTCACACCGCTCTGTTCCCCCACTCGGGCTTCATTGTTGACAGGAAGAAATCATCATGCGGTTGGCATGGGGAGTCTTGCAAATATGCACGACATTGGCTTCCCAAGCCGACGCGCTCTAGTTTCCCGCAACGCAGGCACTCTCGCTGAGATTTTGAGAGAGGAAGGATATTCCACCTATGCTCTGGGTAAATGGCATTTAAATCCGGCTGAGCATAATTCAGCGGCAGGCCCGAGGCACGGATGGCCTTTGCAACGTGGTTTCGATAGGTTCTATGGTTTTCTTCCTGGAGCCACTGACCAGTACTATCCTGAACTGACTCATGACAATCACCCCGTATTCCCTCCGAAAACGCCGGACGAGGGGTACCACGTGACTGATGACCTCGTCGATCACGCAATTGAATACATTAATGACCAAAAGTCGATCTATCCTGACACTCCGTTTTTCATGTACTTTGCTACAGGTGCCATGCACGAACCTCATCATGCCCCCAAGGACTATATAGATAAGTATCGTGGAAAGTTTGATGCAGGCTGGGATGTGATTCGTGAAGAATACTTCCGCCGACAAAAAGAATTAGGCGTCATACCCAGTGACACAGTCCTCCCGCCTCGGAATCCTGGGGTCAAACCATGGGATGAACTAGAAGATAAAGAAAAAACTTTCATGTGCCGCCTACAGGAAACATGGGCTGGATTCCTCGAGCATACAGATAGACAAATTGGACGTATTGTCGACCATTTGAAATCAATCGATCAGTTTGATAACACCATAATCGTCCTGACAGCAGACAACGGAACCAGCCAGGGAGGCGGACCGACAGGTGTCATGTATCTCGGGTCAGGAGGTGGATTGAGTGCATTGAATGACGGCCGTGCCGCAATTGAGGCTCGAGGTCGAAAACTCAATGAAGAAAATATGGATGAAATGGCTGAAGTTATGGACGATATCGGAGGGCCAAAAAGTTTCACAGATATCCCATGGGGCTGGTCACAAGTAGGCAACACACCACTTCGGTGGTACAAGCAGGACACTCACGGAGGAGGTGTGAGAGTACCGATGATTGTGCACCATCCGGAGTCTATCAAAACTGGTGGATCTGTCCGAAATCAATTCCACCATGTGTCTGATATCACGCCAACAATTCTAGATATGCTCGATATAACTCCGATGGATAGTTACAACGGGCACGCGCAACTTCCTATCACTGGAACGAGTTTCAGATATACCTACGAAAATCCCGACCAGCCATCCCAAAAGGGTGTGCAGTATTTTGAAATGATTGGACATCGAGGCATATGGCATGATGGCTGGAAAGCAGTGACACGTCACGCACCAGGTGCCTCCTATGACGACGATGTCTGGGAGTTATACAACCTAGCTGAAGATTTTTCAGAAATGAATAATCTGGCCGAATCTGAACCTGAACGTTTGAGAGAACTCATAGACCTTTGGTGGATCGAGGCCGGTAAAAATAATGTCCTGCCACTGGCAGATCGCACAATTCAGTCAGGAGGAAGTAGCCCCCACCCAGGCGCATATCACGAAAGTCTTCGATATCGGTTCACGCCGCCGATTTCGCATATTCCGAGTTCGCTAGCTCCGCAGATAGGACGAGGGAATTGGCAAGTTGACGCCAGTATCCAAATATCAGGAGATGATTCGGAAGGCGTTATTTATTCACAGGGGTCAGTGATTGATGGTTTTTCGCTCTACATCAAGGATAAGCAAATATGTTTCGCTCATAGCGCTTTAGGAAAAGGTATGTCGGTGTCTTCTCCTTTCAAGCTAGAGCCAGGACCGATGCAAGTTTCAGTCAGATTTGAATACGCAGAGCGGGGCCGTGGAGGTACGGCAACTATCATGGTCGATGGAGAACCACTCGAGAGCTTAACAGTCCCGATCAATCGCAATGCTCAAAAAAATGGTGCCGATATCGGGAAAGATATTCTGTCTCCTGTCACTGATAACTATTCAGCTCCATTCGCATTCACTGATGTGATTCATTCAGTTGAAGTTGTCATAGATCCTAGGAAGTAATAACTGGTTCAATCCAAGTGAACCAGGAAGGAATTCGAATGCCAGAGCTCGACGTCAGAAAAACCGACCGCAAACTAGAGATAGTGTTGAATCGTCCAGCTGAAGAGAACCGATTGACGTACAGCATGATGATGCTAATAAGAGACACCGTCATCGAGTCTCAGAATGATGCTGATATACGCGCCGTGGTATTCAGAGGGGAGGGTACACACTTTTGTGAGGGAGAAAGTCGGCAAGACCTCGGTGAGTGGCCCACAGAGTTCGCTGGAAGAGCCCCGGGAGGTGAACACGGCGCTCCGCCGCTTCCACAACAAGCAATGATTAGCGCAGTGCGTTCTTGTTCGAAACCAACTATCGCTCTACTGACGGGTCATACTTCGGGAATCGGACTTGATCTTGCGTGTGCATCCGACCACAGGCTGGCGTCAAAAAGTGCCGTCCTGTCAGACGGTAGAGTGAAAGAGGCCTCTCACGTTGCTACAGGCATAACCCATATGCTTCCACGGCTAATTGGGCTATCACAAGCTACTCGACTCATTCTGCTTGGGGATAAATTGCCGGCGGAGGAAGCTCTCAGTATGGGACTGGTTCATGAAGTTTATTCAGACAAGGACTTTGAAAAGCAGACCAAGGAATTTATAGATACTATTGCTCGTCTCGCGACACGATCGTATTCGATAATCAAAGAACAAACCATCGAACAGCTAGATATGCCGTATGAATGGGCACTCAAACATTCGCTAGCTGTTAGACAAACAAATGTGATCGAAGATCGGATGGAAGCTGCCGATGCATTTCGCGAAAAACGCGATCCGGAATTTTCAGGAAGATAAAGGTATTAAACATGTCTGAAGGTACCGAACCCCTTGTCTTCGACGACCGTGAAATCGAAGGACTACGCCACATTCGGCTGAACAACCCGAAAAAACTCAATGTGCTTAGTTCAGACCAGCAGGAGCAGATAATAGAGGCAATCTTACAAGCCCGCGACGACACCGCAGTTCGTTGCCTCGCATTCAGTGGCGAGGGTCGGGCATTTTGCGCCGGAAACGATATCGTCGGACCATCAAAACCTCTATCACAATACAGCCAACACCAAGTCAAATTACAGATTGGTTCAGGTCCTATTGGCCTCCACAAGCTGATAACTACTATTAAGGATTTTCCAAAACCAACAGTGGTGCTTATGCAGGGTTTCGCACTCGGTGCCGGATATGATCTCGCAACTTCTTGCGATATTCGGGTCGCTACGACCGACTGTAAAATTGGCGATCCACGAGTCCATCGGGCACTTTGGGCGGCCGAGGGTTGGTCATATAAAATCACCAGACTTATCCCTCAGGCACACGCGGCGACTATGCATTTCCGTGGCGAACTACTCACGGGACTCAGAGCCCGTGAAATTGGCCTCGTGCACAGGATCTATAACTCCGACACCGACCTATTAGAGCAGTCAGCAGATCTCCTGAAATATCTTGTGGCACTACCTACTGACTCCTTTGCCGATGCAAAGAGACTTCTACACATGAATCTTGATCGAAGATTCGCAGACAGCATGGGCACCAGTATTTAACCCCCGTCACTTAACATAAAATGCAAGGGACATTCTTCGTTCGGAAAACATTATTTGAATTAAGTGGTGAGAAATGAAACTCCATGGACCGTGGTCTTCTGAAGAGATACAACGTTTCCTAAAAGAGACTACTATCCCTATGCAAATAGCAGTGAACGATACGAACACAAACCCGTTACTAATATCTCTGTGGTTCATATCTGATGGCCTATCACTATGGTGCGCGACCCAAAACAGTGCGAAAATCCTTAGCCACCTGCAATCTCACCCCGTGTGTGGATTTCAGATATCACCTGAAACAATGCCTTACAGAGGGGTCCGTGGGCAGGCAAAAGTTACACTGTCGGATGATGACGGGCCCCGCATCCTGGAAACTCTCGTCGACAAATATATCGCTGAACAAGAATCCGACTTCAGTCGATGGCTGTTGGCACGGAAAGATACAGAAATCGCCATAAAATTGGAACCGCTCAAGATAACTTCATGGGACTACAGTGCAAGAATGAAAAAAAAATAGTTGGGAATGATATATGAAAACAGTTAGTAACGCCGTCGGTGAATTTTTAAAGCGTCCTTTAGTCAGCACCCTTGCGACAATCGACGAAGATGGCTCGCCGAGAACACGAGCGATCTGGCATGACTGGAGCGAACAGGGACTGCTACTTTTCACTTCGACCAAATCGCCAAAGTGGAAAAACATCGAAATAGATAATCGAGTGTCTCTATGTGTTGATGATCCAGAACCACCTTACAAATCGGTGATTATTGACGGTCACGCTGTAAGAAAATCCGGTGAAGAGGATCTCCTGTACCCAATAGTCCTCAAAATGGCAAAAAAATATTATGGCGAAACCGAAGGCAGAAACTTCGCAAATTCGTACCAAAACATGACACCTGCTGATGTGGCACTCTTCGAAATTGTCATAGACCGCATAACAACACAGGAAATTTAAGGGTTCGGATAACCGCTAGTAGCCTGAGAATATTTTTAGTGAATATTAGCCCGCTACTTATTCCTGCCACCGAACCGTACAGGGATAAATGCGATGGCGCCGGTAATAACAGCTGCAGCGAGACCAGTACCCACCGCCAGCCAGAGGTTATCGATGAAGACAGCAGACACCAAGCCCACCAACCCACCAATAATCAACGCGAAGATTAGTTCACCCATGGGTTCATACTAAACTCAGGGGTACTTGGGGGCGAGCATCACCTCCTGTCTCACCCACCATTAGCTTCTAGAACTAAATATAATTGCCGTTACAGTCTGTAAGGAGTGCCTCTCAATGCCTTCGTCCCCTGAAACAGAAGCCACCCGTGCAATAGAGGACTACATGCGAGCACTGAATAATCGAGATGATTCTCATTTACTTGATCTGCTGCACCTTCCCCACATTCGCATATCTGGAGCAGGCGTGAAAATATATACGAGTCGCAAGCAACTCGAAGAGGAGTATCTGGCAGAGTTCCATGAGCGTGCCGGGACAGAGTGGGACCACACCGATCTTGACTCGGTTGAGGTATTGCATATCTCCGAACAGAAAGTGCACCTATTTATTCAATGGACTAGACGTCGAAATGATGAGACCGCAATCACGACACAACAGGCACTATGGGTCATGACAGAAATCGACGGGATTTGGGGTGCTCAGGCCAGATCTAGCTTTGCGCCAGCATGAAATCGATTAAGCTCCGCTACTCATCAGAAACTAGAAAAACTTGACCATGCTCATTATCCTTCCCTGACAGGAAGAGTTTATGGAAACAGTTGGGCCATTAGCGGGACTACGTGTCCTCGAAATCGGAGACTTTATATCGGTCGGCTATGCGGGCAAGTTACTCGCTGATCTTGGTGCCGATGTTATAAAAATTGAAGACCCTATCGATGGCGATTCTGTTCGCGGTCATGGACCATTTCCAGATGATATTGTGCACCTTGAAAAAAGTGGACTACATCTTTTCCTCAATACGAATAAGAAAAGTCTGACACTTGACTATATGTCCGTCAAAGGGAGACAGATACTAGATAAGCTCATACCGCACACAGACCTGATCATCAGCAATAATACTCATCAGGAGATACAGGATTACTCCCTCGACTATGCGTCACTGTCGCGAAACAACCCGCAACTGAGCGTCAGTTCTATCACTGTCTTTGGATACGACACGCCCTATAGGGACTGGCTTGGCACCGCGCTGACTGCTACAGCTGCTTCGGGAGCTCCAACGAAAATAGGACATCCCGAAAAAGCTCCCTTATGGCTCCCTTACTGCGCGGCAGACTTTCATGGTGGGGTGCACGGGGCTATCGCGGCTTTATTGGCATTGAGGATGGGGAAAATATCTGGTCAGGGCCATCACGCGTGGATCTCTACTGTCGAAGTCATCGCAAGTTACTTAAATGGCTCTGGCGTGCCGCACTTCGTCTTCAATGGTGGACTGGCATCCCGTGACGGTACGCACCGGAGTGGATTCTACCCGTGGCAGGTTGTACCGGCCGCTGACGGTTACATGGAAGTAATCACTATGGTTGATGATCAGTGGAACCGATTTACCAAACTGATGGGAAATCCAGACTGGGCAAAAGACGAGCGTCTTCGAGACCGCTGGACATCGTTTGAATGGCATGAAGAGCTAGACGCATATTGGCACCCTTGGCTGAAAGAAAGAACGCGTGAAGAATTATTTGAAATTTTCTCGGAGCATAGAATCCCATTCCAGCCGGTTAATCGCATCGATGAGGTAGTAGCGAGTGAGCACCTTGAAACGCGTGATTTCTGGCAGACGGTCGAGCACCCCGTGATGGGAACATACACAACACTTGGGGCGCCCTATAAATTCTCAGAAACACCATGGCACATATATCGACCAGCGCCTCTATTAGGGCAGCACAACCAAGAAATTCTTACGAATCTAGTGGGTCTATCTGAATACGAACAGGAGAGATTAAGAGACAGTGGAGTAATCGTATGAGCATGGAAACGCTGGGGCCTCTTTCGGGGATTCGAGTGCTCGATCATGGGCACGTGTGGGCCGGGCCTTTACTAGGGATGAGTTTTAAAGATATGGGAGCTGAGGTAATAAAAATTCAGTCGCCAAGCGGGAATTCTGGAGTCTCCATGGGCGGACGTGGAATGCCGGGAACCACTGCCGGTGGTGACGTCGAAGAACTCGATCCTATGGGATTCCATGCTTTCGACCGGGGCAAGAAAAGTCTGACGCTTAATCTCCAGTCTCCAGAGGGTGTCGAAATTTACAAGCGGCTGGTCGCAAAAACAGATGTAATTGTTGAAAACTTCTCCGCTCGAGTCATGCCCGCGTTAGGTCTGGCATACGAGGTCTTATCCGAAATCAATCCACGAATAATTCTTGCGTCGTTATCTGCTTCAGGTGCCACGGAAGGTCCATGGAGAGACCTTGTCACCTACGGGCCATCACTCGCAGCGTTATACGGAATAAAAAGTGTGCTCGGATACCACGACTCGGAACATCCTCAGGAAGACCAAGCTGATCTCGATCCTACGGCCGCAGGCCACGCATTTTTTGCGACTCTCGCGGCTCTCGAAGCTCGAGACAGAACGGGTAAAGGTCAGCATCTAGATATCGCACAAGGAGAGGCATCTATCCAAAGAATAGGTGAGCCCATTATGGACTATCTCCTTACAGGGCGAATCGCCGGTCCTCAGGGAAATCGTTATCCAGGGATGGCTCCGCACGGCTTTTATCGCTGTAGTGGAGATGACAGTTGGATATCAATTTCTATCCGTGATGAAGATGAATGGACTCGATTAATTGAGTTTTGCGGAGAAATGGTACCGGCAATAAGAGACGAACGATTTTCCGCCCTGAGTGACCGCCTTACCTTTCAGGACGAGTTGGATTCCATACTTGAGCGTTGGACACTCAATTATGAATCATGGGATCTCACACGACAACTGCAAAAAATCAGAATTCCTGCTTATCCAGTGATGGGGGCCATTGAACTAGCAGCAGACGAAAACTTTAACGCGCTCAATCAATCGAATCTTGTGATGCGCAATACGACATACTCAAAAGACGCTATCTATCGCGGGGTGGTCTGGAAACTCGATGACGGCTGGGGTGAAATATCGGGCTCACTCCCAAAAGCCGGGGCCGACAACAATGACATCTTGATTGACCTGCTAGGGTATGACGGAAATACTGTTAAGGACTTCGAGATGCGTGGTGTTATCTGATCCGCTCGAATGCGCTAAGCTATTCGGGCGTGAGTACGGGGGTATGAATGTCAATCAATACGAATGGACTGTTGGAGGGTAAGGTAGCTGTAATCACAGGTGCCTCCCGTGGCATTGGTGAAGCCATTGCAATCCGCTACGCGATGGAAGGGGCGAAAGTCGTTGTATCAGCAAGAACAGTAGACGATGGTGACCATATCCTTCCGGGAAGCATGAATTCCGTTGTCCAACGGATCAATGACGCGGGCGGTGAAGCAGCAGCGATCAGATGTGACATGGCTTTAGCGGAAGATCGAATTGCCTTGATTGCAGAGACGGAAAAACTGTTTGGCGGAGTGGACATTCTGGTTAACAATGCCGCCGTAACTTATTTCATACCAATCGCAGATTTCCCCGACAAAAGGGAAAAACTCATGTTCGAGGTCCAGGTACATGGGCCAGTGCATCTCGCGCAACTAGCAATGGAAAACATGAGACAGAAAAAGAATGGTTGGATTCTTAACATATCATCGCACGCTGCGCTGCATCCTGAGGTAGACGCAGCTGGGTCCGGGGGCACCGTGTATGGGATGTGCAAGGCCGCACTAGAGCGCTTCTCCACGGGACTGGCCTCGGAGGTCAACGATCACAACATTCGTGTGAACGCGATTTCACCTGGATTGGTTGCGACGCCTGGGGTCGTTCATCATGGACTAGTAAATGACACCAATAAAGATCGTGTTGTTCCAGTGGAGAATATGGCGGAGGCGTGTCTCAGACTCGTGCACGATCATGGAGGCCCACTTTCAGGACGTATTACTTACGCGGACGTCATGCTGGAAGAATTCTCTTTAGCGCCCGCAGATTTGATTTAAATTATCGGGCTCAGCTGAGCTCGTAGATTATTATGAGGAAGTCTTAAATTAAGGAGACAAAAAATGGAAGGCAATCCACTACACACACGGCTTTGCGAAGAATACGGTTGTGAAATACCGGTAGTCGCATTTGCTCATACAAAAGATGTTATTGCGGCAGTTTCGAATGCTGGTGGTATAGGTATCCTCGGGGCGACCGGCCTAAAACCAGAGGAACTCCGATCAGATATTGCATGGATTAGGGACAAGATTGGTGACAAGCCGTTCGGCGTCGATCTTCTTGTGCCAGCTTCATTTGTTGAAGGTAATCGCGAAGATTTAGACGAAATGATCCCCGACGAGCATCGGGAATTTGTAACACACATTAAGTCGGTTTCAGGTGCTCCTGATTCGCCACCACCGAGCGATATTGACCCGACTTACTCGGGTTATGAAAACCTGCTCGAGCGATCTAGGCAACAGTTAGATGTCTTATTTGAGGAAAAAGTACCCATATTTGCCTCAGGTCTAGGAAGCCCCGCTTTCATCATTGAACGGGCTCATCAAGAGGGTATGAAAGTCTGGGGACTCGTTGGACTTCCTCGACAGGCCCGCAGACAGATTGAAGCAGGCGTGGATGTTGTAGTCGCCCAAGGTTATGACTCGGGCGGGCACAGTGGAACCGTGGGCACCTTCACCCTGGTACCGGAAGTCGTAAAAATGGCGGAAGGCACAGACACGTTAGTGCTGACAGCGGGTGGAGTATCTAGCGGTAAACATCTTGCAGCTTCCATTGCTATGGGTTCAGCCGGAGTCTGGACAGGCACTATCTGGCTAGCTACGCATGAATCAGAGACTGCCATGTTCCTAAAACAACGAATAATTGATTCAAAAGTAGAGGATGCAGTCCAGTCCAGGGCTATGTCTGGCAAACCAATCCGACAACTCAGATCACGATGGTCAGATATCTGGAAAGAGGACGGAGCTCCTGATACGCTCCCCATGCCGCTTCAGGGTATGCTCGTGAATGATGTGCTCAGGGATATTAAGGAAGCCAATCTCGAAGATTGGATGACTACACCAGCTGGTCAAGCAATCGTTGGTATTGACGCGATTAAACCGGCCGCTGAGGTAGTGTATGACATGGCTGATGAGGCACTCGAACTCTTTGAGCGTGCTACTGAAACGTCAGCCACCGCTTAATCCCACGTCAGGTATTTCCCATGACTGAAAAAACGGAGCAGGGACAACCAAGAGATTCGATGCAGATCACGCTTGATTCTGAACTTGTGGGCAGGCGGGCAGAGGCGGACGGTGGAACTCAAGTGGGTAACACTAATTTCGCGTCACGCGCAGCCTTTGAGGGTGTCCTAACCGGACGGAAAATAGTCCAGGGAGATCCCCCCTGGTACTGGTTAGAAATTGGTCAATTATCGGTCAAACCAGACGATTTCGAGGACGAGTTCGTCTGGTGTGAGGAATCCTACGTTTATTTCATCGACTGAGTCTTTGGAGATATGAGGCACGCTATGCATATTCTTGTCGCTGCAAAGCAAGTATTGGATCCTGATGGGATTAACAGTTACGCACTTTGGGGCCGTCTAGAAGTCAGTGAGGACGGACGAGGATTCAATACCGGTGAGACAGTTCCTCGTATTATCAATGCCTATGACGAACAAGCGATGGAAGCCGCCCTGCAAATCGCCGAGACACGAGAGGATGTCCGAATCACGGCGGTCACTGTCGGCTCAGATACAGCCCCTGATGTACTGAAACGATGCTATGCAATGGGTGCTGAAAATACCATCCATGTGCACGACGAAGAAAGCCGACCAGGTGATCCGTTCCGAGTTTCCCAGATACTTGCAAGTGTGGCGGAGAACCTCGGAGATGTTGACTTAATTTTATGCGGTCGGCAGGGGTCTGATTATGACCAAGGAGCTGTTCCTGCCATACTGTCCGAGGATCTCGGACTGCCTTTCATTACCATGGCGGCTAAAGTGAAGTTAGATGAAGCAACAGGTTCACTGCATGTCGAGGTTGTGACTCCAGACGGACCGGAAACATTAGAATGCGATTTGCCGGCAGTGGTTGCCGTCAGTAATGAAATTGGTCAGCCACGCTATCCGAGTAGCCGGCGAATGATTCAGGCCCGCCGCAACCCTCCTACTGTGTTTCAGGCGAGCGAATTATTACAGGAGCCAACGACAGGAAAGATGAGTATCAAACTCCTTACAGTCCCATTAGTGCAAGGCAACTGCGAGATAATTGAAGGCGGTGACCCGAAAGAGAAGGCATCACAGCTACTCCAGATCCTTCGCGAGCGAGGTGCTATAAATGGCTGATCCTATTCTTGTGCTGGCACATATTGACGAGACTTTGGAAATTGATATCGGCACCAAAGAAGCTCTCGGTTTTGCGCTCAATGTATCCAAACAAACGGGTAGCACTGTGGAATGCGGACTCATTGGTACGGATAACGCATCGGCTGTTGATGCCGTTACAGGACTCGGCGCTACTAAGGTCTATACGGTCGAAGATTCTTCGCTCGCTCGTTTTTCTGGTGACAATGTAGTCTCAGCCGCATCCCGCATAGTTTCCAGCTCAGGAGCAGGCCTCGTGCTACTTGGAAGACATCCATCGACACTCGAATTCGTACCTCGATTGTCAAAACGCGTCGGGGGCAGCTGTGTCATGAACGTGACAGGAATTGCAGCCATAGATGCTCAATATACAGAAGTTGAGGCCGCTGTTTACGGTGGGGCAGCTAGAGCACTGTATCAGGTTGATTCTGGTCTACCGGCGGTTCTTGGCCTGAGACCTGCTGCTGCCGAAGCCCCAGAGCCTCTATCGGACAGTTCTTCTGACGTGGTACCACTCAGTCTTGAACCTACAACTGAGCGAGTGCGGGTTATCACGGCGGCAACCGCTGATAGAGGACCACGTTTGGAAGATGCAGAGATAGTCGTGTCAGGCGGTCGAGGCTTACAAAATGCTGAGAATTTTGGTCTGGTGCGGGAGTTGGCGAGTCTTCTTAACGGCCTGCCTGGGGCTTCTCGTGCAATTGTTGATGAATACTGGGCCCCACCCACTGAGCAAATTGGACTAACAGGTACCACCGTTGCTCCCGCGTTGTATTTAGCAGCTGGTATTTCAGGAGCAAGTCAGCACATGGCGGGATGTTCTAATGCCCGTTTGATAGTAGCAATTAATTCCGACCCCGAAGCTCCGATCTTCAAATATGCTGACGTAGGCATCGTGGATGATTGCCTAGCTGTTCTACCTGAACTCATTCAGCTTCTGCGCTAGAATTCAGTGATCCATAAACAGTAAACCTAAAAGGCGCTAATTTTCCGTGAGCTCTGATATCCAACTGGAATCCCCGAGACAATACCGGCCAGATGGTGGTTCTGTTATCGAGATGCATGCCCATAGCTCAGATAAATCACTCGATAGTGGGGTGAGTGTGGAGAAACTCGTAGAACAAGCAGCTGCCAGAGGACTAGATGGCATCTGCCTAACTGAGCACAACGCACTATGGCCTGAGGAAGATACTCGGCGACTTAGCGAAATCTTCGAGATTAACGTGCTTCCTGCAATCGAGTTAGGTACGAATTTTGGTCATATTCTCGCGTATGGTTTCTCACGATATCGACCTCAACTACTCATGATGGATCACCTAATTAAGAGTGCCGAGGAAGAGGGTGTTGCACTAATCGTGGCACATCCGATGCGGTCAACGGGCACCGCACGCAGGCCGTCTAGCGAGGAAATACAACGCTGGTTCACTGGCATTGAAGCAGTCAATGGTGATCATTCAGACAGTGATGACGGCTACTACGTGAGACTGGCACAAGAACTAGGTGTCGTCGCGATTGGCGGTTCCGACGCGCATTCGGTTCAAGCGGTTGGACGGGCAGCCACCATATTCCCAACGGAAATCAAAACAATAAGCGATCTTGTTTTTGCACTGCAGCAAAGAAATGCATCGCCCTTAGATCTGAGGATCAGCTGATTTTCAGGTCTACCAAGCGTCGATGAACGGTCGTTTCTTGCCTGATCTCACCGGTGGTGACTTTGCAGCCTTAAGCGTTCCGGCAATCCACGCTCTAGATTCAGATGGGTCAATTGTGTCATCGAAACCAAAGTTCATGCCAGTATTTAATGCTTTGCCACGCTCATACGCGCGAGCCACCATCGCCTCATATTTTTCGAGTCGCTCTACAGGGTCTTCAATCGAGGCAAGTTCATCGCGATATCCTAGCTTTACCGACCCTTCCAAACCCATGCCACCAAATTCCCCGGTTGGCCACGACACAGTAAATTGAGGCTGTCGATAATTGCCACCAGTCATAGCTATCGCACCGAGTCCATAGGCTTTCCGCAAAATAATTGACATGAAAGTTGTCTCAATATTTGCTCCATGCAGGAATAGACGGTTCGCGTGGCGCACCAGAGCTGTCTTTTCTACTTCTGGGCCGACCATGATTCCAGGAGTATCAACCAAAGTGAGTAACGGAAGATCAAACGCATCACAAAGCTGCATAAATCGAGCCGCCTTGTCAGCACCATCTGAGTCAATAGCGCCGCCAAGATGGCCAGGATTGTTGGCGATAATCCCCAAACTTTTCCCTTCCACTCGTACCAGGGCCGTGACCATTCCAATTCCAAAGTCAGGACGTATTTCAAGAATCGAATCCACATCTGCAAGCGTATGAATCACGTCCCGAACGTTGTATACACGCAACCTATTCTCCGGAACAATCTGGCGCATTTCTCGTTGATCAGGAGCCTCCCAATCATTAATTGGCCCCTGGAAGTAAGACAGGTATTTCTTAGCTACTGTGACTGCTTCTTCCTCGTCTTTAACAGATATATCTACTACGCCGTTAGGTATTTGTATTTCCATTGGCCCTATATCTTCAGGAGCAAAAATGCCTAGGCCACCCCCTTCGATCATTGCTGGACCACCCATACCGATATTTGATCCTTCTGTGGCGATAATTACATCACAGCAGGCAAGTAACGAAGCATTCCCTGCAAAACAACGCCCAGTCGTGATCCCAACCATCGGAACAAGGCCACTCAAAGTGGAAAAAGAAGCAAAGGTAGAACTACCACCAGCTGCGTGTAGACCGTCATCGCCAGGACGACCACCGCCACCTTCGGCGAATAAGACAAGAGGTAGTCTGGAATTTCGAGCGACCTCAATCATACGGTCTGTTTTTTGATGATTTCTATTCCCTTGTGTACCTGCCAGCACCATATAGTCATATGCGATGGTCGCGACCATACTTTCAGGATCGGAAAATAGATCTCCATTCACACTTCCGATACCGGTGATCATTCCGTCACGGGGAGTCTTTGCAATCAACTCGTCTAGGCTACGTCGTGAGAATTGGTTAGCGAGGACCAAAGGTCCGTACTCCAAAAATGTTCCCGTATCAAACAAATCTTCAACATTTTCCTGAACTGTCCTCAGTAGTCGAGCATGACGTTTGGACACTGCCTCTTCTCTGTTCGCATCCAGTGCCGCTGCTCGACGCGTCAAAATTTCTTCGAGATCCGGACGTATAAAATCCAGATCGATAGAACTCTCTCCTTCAATCAAACCGCCAATAACCTCGTGCTCTTCAATAATCATCAGCGCATGATTCTCCCAAAGAGTATCTCCACGACCCACGTTTATAGCACTTATCGAACCACTCATATGAGCTCGTATCTCATGTTGCATCTTCATCGATTCCATCACTGCGAGGAGTTGTCCAGCCTGCACTTCCTGGCCAACAGACACCTCAATTGATACGACCGTACCTTGCAGAGGTGATCTTACCGATCCTGGAAGGTCACCCTGTCCAGTACGATCTTCGAGACTTGATGTGTCCTGGCCTCGACTGGCTTGCATCCCGTATTCCAACACAGCCAACGGGTCGTCAGAATCGATTGACGCTCCAGCTTGCTCACTTAGCTCGCCTCTCTGAAACGGAGTTGAGTCCGTGAGTTCTTGTGCTAGCTGGACGAGTTCGGCGGCCTCCAAATCGACGAAACGCGTATGTATCTCTCCGCTCAAAAATGAGGGATGGACCAATAGAGACCGCAAAAAGGAAATATTAGTATCGACACCTTCGACATCGAACTCAGCGAGCGCAGTTTCAACTCGTTTCACAGTCGCATCGAAATCGTCTGAACTGGAGTATCCAATTACTTTGGCTAACAGTGAGTCAAAACTTGTGGCTGTCTGGTACCCGTTATAGCCGAATGTATCAGTCCGTACTCCTCTACCTGATGGTGGGTTAAATACAGATAATGTTCCAGCAGAGGGAATTACACTACCATCCTCATTGATCTTCTCCATGTTCACTCTCGCCTGTATGGCGTAACCCCTAGCCGGAACGATCTGTTCCTGGCGTAGCCCGAGTGAGTCGAGACTTGCACCTGAAGCGATCTGTAACTGAGTCTGTACTAAGTCAATTCCGGTGACTTCCTCAGTGACTGTATGCTCCACCTGTAGTCTTGGATTCACCTCAATGAAAAAGAACTCTTCCGAATTTTCTTGGTGTGTCGAAACTAAAAATTCGACCGTGCCCAAATTTTCGTAACTTGCGGCCCTCCCAAGTGTCACAGCTGCGTCAAGTAATGCGTCACGAGAAGTCGTGGACAAAAAGGGCGCAGGGGCGATCTCAAGGATTTTTTGATGCCGCCTTTGCACCGAGCAGTCTCGCTCCCAGAAATGAGATATCGACCCCGCTGAGTCTCCCGCTACCTGCACTTCGATATGACGAACGTTGGGGATATATCTCTCAATATAGAGATCTCCATTTCCAAATGATGCTGCGGCTTCTGCCTGTGCCCCTCGAAAAGCCTGCTCAACATCACTGTCCTTATCAAGCATACGGACCCCGCGTCCACCTCCACCGTGGACTGCTTTGAGGATTGCCGACTGGCTCTCATCTAATGATCCGAGAAATTCAGTCGCCTCTGCCGCCGTTACCGGATGGTCTAGACCTGGCAAAACAGGTATTCCGTGCTGAACCGCAAGCTTTCTTGCCGACACCTTGTCACCAAATACATCCAGTGAAGACGGCGCTGGACCTACAAATTTCATCCCAGCTGCTTCACACTTCGTAGCAAATTCTGAATTCTCACTGAGAAACCCATATCCTGGGTGGACTGCATCACATCCACTCTGCAGACCAACTTGCACTATTTGATCTACATCCAAATAAGGTAGCGCGCCCTGGCCCTCAAGTAGCAGCGCTTCATCAGCCCTCTGCCAATGGATCGAATTAATGTCTGCTTCAGAATATATCGAGCAAGTCTGCACTCCTAATTCCTTGGCAGCTCTGATAATACGGACAGCTATTTCACCACGATTGGCTATTAGTAATTTCTGCACTTCAATATCCCCCATCAACAACGAATATATGAACTATGTTGCACCGATGCTGAACACTTATCTCACATAGTGGAGTCTTTAGCAAATCTTCTCGGAAACAGTTACACTCGCACGACAATAATCCAATAAAGTAATGGAAACACGGTGAGGTTGACTAATGACTAACACTATCGACAGTATTCAGGATATTTCGAACGGAGATGTAATCGCCGAGTTAGACGATGAAGGTGTGCTCCTCACCACGTTCAATCGGCCTGAACAGATGAATGCTCTAAATCAAACACTTGGACTTGGACTTGGAGCTGCACTCAAGTTTGCTTCAGAAGAGGACTCAGTAAGAGCCATGGTGATCACGGGAAGTGGCCGAGCATTTTGTGCTGGCGCAGAAATTAGTGGAGACAGAACTCCAGCCGAATCAGGTGAAGCACCAAGTGATGCGGCACCAACCGTTAGTCGCCATGAAAGACTTGTTCATCACAACCGTTCTGTACAGACAGCACTAGGATTTATAAAGTCTGACGTCCCGATAATAGGCGCAATTAATGGCGCGACTGCTGGAGCAGGCTTTGGTATGGCAATGGCCTGCGATGTTCGCATTGCAGGAAAGTCGGCTCGTATGGGACCCATTTTTTTCAAACGCGGGATAGTGTCTGACTATGGAGTCCTTTGGTTTCTACCCAGAGTCGTCGGGAGTGCCAAGGCGTTCGAGGTGATGTATCACAGTGACGTCATGCCTTCAGAAAAGCTCTTAGAAATGGGACTAGTGAACCGTGTCGTCGAAGATGATGACCTCCTTACTGAGGCCTTAGCATATGCCAGAAAGGTAGCAGCAGGACCTCCATTAGCTGCATCAGAAATAAGGAGACTCCTGCATTCTTCACTAGATGCCACCGGGTCAGCCGAGCAATGGCTAATCCAAGAATGGAACGCTCAGGCAAGCCTACTAAAAACAACTGATGCCAAAGAAGGATTTCGCTCATTTGTAGAGAGGCGAGACCCTGACTTTAGGGGTTACTAGGGACAAGTAAGTACGTGGTCCCTTACAGACGGTTTTAAATATGAGCAGACAACTATTCGAAGGTATCAAAGTCTTAGAACTGGGGACCATGGTTGGAGTTCCCTATTCTGGCAAACTCTTTGCAGACTACGGGGCAGAAGTGGTTAAGATAGAGCCACCAGAGGGCGATCCCTCCCGCTTAGAAGGGCCATTTCTCAACGACATCCCAGATAAAGAAGCCTCAGCTCTTTTTCTGCATCTGAATACGAGCAAAAGGTCCATAACATGCGATCTCTTTTCATCAGCTGGGCGAGACATAGTCCGCACCTTAATTGAGCAACATGACATAGTGATTGAAAATTTTCCGCCGGGAACTCTCGATTCTTTAGGTTTGGGTTTCCAAGCGTTCGCGAAGGAAAAGCCTGACCTTGTATTAGGATCATTGACACCCTTCGGACAAACCGGTCCATGGAAGGATTTCAAGGGTTCAGAACTCGTCCTACAAGCTATGGCCGGACCAATGCATATAAACGGGCACAGTTCACGTGAACCAATAAAACTCGGTGGGAATCTAGCTCACTATCACGCTGGATTAGCTTTGACATATGCTTGCGCCCTGGCTCGACTAAGGGTCGAACGAGGAGGCTCGGGTGAGCATATAGACCAATCAGTATATGAAGCACAAGCCGGCTTCCGTGACAGAAGAACTCCGGGTCTCACGGCAGCATCTTACAGCGGCAAAAGTAGTAAAAGAGGAGGTCTTTCATCGCGGGTTGCCTCAGGACCACGACCGGCAAGTGATGGGTATGCGAATATTTTCGCTGGGGCGAGTAAACACGTTCCTGAATTCTTAAGACTCATTGGCCGACCTGATCTGGCTGAACAACCAGATGCAGAAAAACCATTTACTCAAATGGGAGAACAGTTCATAGAGGAACTTGAAGGTGCCTATGGAATTTGGCTCATTGAACGGACAAAGCGCGAGGCCGTTGCAGCGACCCAAGCAATCGGAATCCTGGGTGGAGCTGTTTTAACTATTGAGGATCTTCTCGATGATCCGCATTACCAAGAGCGTGACGTATGGGAAACCGTTGACCATCCTGTTACGGGTTCTATGCGTTATCCAGGAAGACATTTCGTGACGTCAGGCGCCACCAGACAACAAATGAACCGCGCACCACTACTCGGTGAACACACTGTGGAAATTCTCTCAAATATCGGATATTCGAATTCAGACTTAGTTCAGCTACGTCGGGCGAAGGTGATTTAGTATGAGCGACTCACAAAGCTCCCGAATGCTTCCTCTTGACGGCGTAAAAGTTGCTGCAGTGACAGTTGTATGGGCGGGACCACACTGCACTCAGGTCTTGGCTGAGTGGGGGGCCGAGGTCATTAGAGTAGAGCCAATTGACGCTATCCAGCCCTACTCGAGAGGGGCCGAGCGGATTGCGACGAAGGAGCAGGTAATCGAGAGCGTAAAGAATGGACTAACTCTGTTCGCTTATCCCGACTATGACCCTGGTCAAGAACCATGGAACAGGAATCCTGGTTTCAACTCTCATAGCCGTAATAAAAAGTCTATGGCCTGCAACATCATGACCCCCGAAGGGAAAATAGCTTTCTTGAAATTAATCAAAGAAGTCGACGTGTTAGTCGAAAACAATGTCCCTACAACTATTGAAAAGGCTGGGATCACCTACGAAACTCTCAAGGAAATAAATCCTCGTTTGATCATGCTTCGCATGCCCGCTTACGGGCTTTCAGGTCCGTACAAAGGGTACAGAGCATTCGGCACGCATGTAGAGGCAATGATTGGTCACCACTACATTCGTGGCTACCCCGACGGAACCCCTGATGAAACGGGCGAGGCTTTCACCGCCGATGCCTTCGCTGGACTTCTGGGAGCTACAGCGATCACTGCTGCTCTGCGCTATCGAGATACCACAGGTGAAGGTCAGCAAATTGAGATGCCACTTGCAGAAGGATTTCTACCAAATCTTGGGGAATTCATACTTGACTTTGAAATGAATGGTCGAGTCGCAGGACCTCAAGGAAATACACATCACTCGCACGCGCCTCACGGAGTCTTCCCAACATCAGGGGATGATCAATGGATAGCAATTGACGTATCAGAAGATGAAGAATGGTTTTCGCTTTGCGAGGTATTAGGTGCCGATACTCTCGCTAATGATGCTCGATTCCACACCCAGTTATCAAGATTTCAAAATCGCGCGGTCTTGCATGATGAGCTGAACAAATACACAATCAAGCACCAAAAGTTCGACCTTTTTATAGAACTGCAGCGGTCTGGAGTATGTGCAGGGCCGGTCACAGATGATATGGAACTCCTCGAATCTCCCCAGTTGATCGATCGTGGTTTCTTTGAGGAACTCGAATCACCAGTCATCGGTAAACACAGATATCCGGGGATCATGACCAAGTGGGTTGGCACACCAAACTCAATCCGCACTCCTCCACCAAGACTGGGGGAGCACACCGAGGAAATATATAAACAGTTACTGGGCTACAGTGATGAGGAATATAACAAGCTACTCGAGGAGGGTCAGGTCGGTGACAGGTATCCAGACCATCTCCTACCGGACTTCCTCAAAACGTCAAAATAATCAGAAACTAGTAATTTGCTGACGGAAATAATTGAACCCTTGCTTCTCATTTTCATTGGTGCAGCCATCGGTACATATGCTGGTGCGATCGGGGCAGGGGGCGGGTTCCTGATCGCACCTTTTCTACTGTTCCGATATCCTACTGCGACTGCAGCGGAGATAACTGCCGCCTCGCTCTTATATGTAGTTGTCAATTCCGCTCTTCAGGTTTTAGTCGCATTCAAGGAAAATCGAATTGATGGCCGTCTGGTAGTGCTGCTTGCTGCGATAGGGGTACCAGCTGCGGTTGTGGGAGGAGCTACAACAGGATTAGTTCCCCGAGACTACTTCGCAGTTGGATTTGGCGTCTTCTTGGTACTAATCGGCATATACGTAATTGTCCGACCAACGGCAGTCCCGGAACCCACAACTGGCGACGGATGGCAAAGGAATATCAAAGACAGAAATGGGACTATCTTTCGGTTTAGGATTCCTCTAATTCGTTCGGCATTAGCTCAGGCAGCTACCGCATTTTTCTCAGCCCTTGCGGGTATCGGCGGCGGGCCAATAGGAATGCCTGTAATGACTCGCGTGCAGAAAGTGCCTCATGAAATCGCGGTCCCAAGCATGCATCTACTAATATTTATCCAATCAATCTCTGTCACAGGCCTGCATATAGTGAATGGGGTAAACGGATCTCCTCTTGGTGATCTCCCATGGTTAGCAGCAGGCGTAATAATATCGGCTCCTCTAGCGGCCAAATTCCGTCGGATCAGTGGCGAGGGGAAATTAATGAGAGCTCTTGCGATTGGACTTATTGCCATCGGTGCAAGTGCGGTCTTCGATATTTTCAGATAATATTCATCTTTATGAGTCCCGATAATCTAATTTCTAAAGAAGAGTTCCTGAAACGGCGCGAACGTTTTATGAGAAAAATAGGGGATGGAAATGTTGCAGTCGTCGTATCTGGTGAGGAAATCATAAGAAATGGAGACGTACATTATCCATTTAGACAGAATTCGTCCTTCCACTACCTGACAGGATTTCCAGAACCGAGCTCAGTTGCGGTGTTTGCCCCGGGTACTGAGAAACCATACAGCCTATTTGTCCGGCCGCATGATCCTGTGATGGAAACGTGGGTTGGTCCCCGGATAGGTCTTCGCAAAACTATAAGCCGATTCGGTGCCGACCGTTCATTCGATATCGCGGACATTCTTGAGGAACTCCCGAAACTTTTGAACCAAGCTGACACCATTTGGTACAGCATCGGTAGCAACGCAAAAATCGATCAAATCGTTGGCAACCAAATTTCTGAACGAAGAGACGGACTACAACGGGGTGGTGCTGCCTTGGAAGCCGTCCGAGACCCACAAGAATTAATTGACGAACTAAGGTTAATTAAATCGCGAAGTGAGATAAGCGCGTTACAGAGAGCCATAGACATCACTGCTGCTGGACTCGCCCATATCAGAGACTATGTCGAGCCCGGAAAAACAGAATACGAGGTCCAAGGAACTTTGGAGTCTGAATATCGAAAGCTAGGATCACCTCGGGATGGTTTCCCTTCGATAGTCGCAGCAGGACATAATTCCTGTACGCTTCATTATATCGACAATCGTGATCTCATTAAAAACGGAGATTTGCTCCTACTCGATACAGGCGCTGAATGGGATTTTTATTCTGCCGATGTCAGTCGTACCTACCCGGCAAACGGTAAATTCACCTCCGTTCAGAAAGACGTCTACGATATTGTCTGGTCGGCACAGCAAACAGCGATCGAAGCAGTACGGCCAGGGGCTAGTTTCTATGACCCACACGATGCGGCTGTCCGGGTCTTGATAGAAGGGCTGAAAGATCTGAAAGTGCTCAAGGGTAATAGGAAGTCGATCGAATCGTCATTCGGCTATAGACCATACTACATGCATGGCACCAGTCATTGGCTTGGTCTGGATGTTCATGACGCTGGAAAATATCGAAACGCTGATCAAACACCAGTAGCTCTAAAACCAGGAATGGTACTCACGGTTGAACCTGGTCTCTACTTCCCTAGATCGATCGACGGCATTCCAGCTGAGCTGCGTGGAATCGGAATTAGAATCGAAGACGACATTCTTGTTACCCGAACAAAATACCGAAATCTCTCAGCGGCAATACCATCTAAATCAGACGAAGTGTCAGATTAACTACAACCTGTCGTTTCCCCACATATCACGCATTTTAGACAAGTTCCGGATCGCACCATCTTGAATTCACCACACATAGGACAGGCATCGCCCTCAAAACCATATCTCTTCGCCTCGATCTGCTGAGCCATAAGGGTTGGTTCACCAGTCTCTGAAATCAAATTACTGGCAGCCGTGGGCACTGGGATTTCTGATTTTGGTTCATCAATAACAGGTAACGCCGCAGGAAATTCCAATACGGATATATTGTCTGGTGCTTCACTCTGCTCGCTTGAATATACCTCTGTATTTGTTTCATCTATCTCAGCCTCAATAGCTGGTACATGAGCAAGATTATCCATACCGAGATATGTGACACCAAGATCTCTGAATATATAGTCGATAATCGATCGTGCATTCTTAATTCGGTCATGTCCTTGTACGATACCGGCTGGCTCAAAAGCCCTGAAGGTAAACTTATCAACGAATGTTTCCAACGGGACGCCATGCTGCAGACCCACTGACACCGCTGTCGCAAAACAGTTCATCAGACTTCTAAAGGCTGCACCATCCTTCGCGGTGTCAATAAATATCTCACCAAGCCGGGGTCTGCCGTCACGCCCTACCTCTGGATAGTCTCCAGTCCTGAGATAAATTGTGTGGCCACCGACTGTCGCCTTTTGGGTATAGCCGCCCGGCCGTCTAGCCGGAAGCTCTTCCCGCTGACCTCGTCCGAGACCAACCAATCTTTCGGCGGACTCCACAATGGCCTGGGTGAATTCCTCTGTATCCTCAAACTCATCCGCTCCGAAAAGTAAGGCGCTCTTGTCGGAAGAAAGTGGTTGTGAAAGTTTCGAACCATCTCGATATAGTGCCAATGCCTTGACCCCAAGAGATGCCGCCTCATCATAGACCTCTGTGACTTCCGTGACGGTAGCCTCAGCGGGCATATTGATTGTCTTCGATATGGCTCCTGACAGGAATGGTTGTGCAGCTGCCAACATCCGAACATGCGCCATAGGATCAATGTACCGCGTGCCGTAATCACCACACTTATTTGCGCAATCAAATACTGCGAGATGTCCGTCTTCTAGATATGGTGCACCTTCAACTGTCATTCGACCATTCACATAGTCGTTGGCCTCAGTGATTTGTTCAAGAGAATAGCCAACTGCACTCAACAGATCGAACCCAAACACAGACGAGTCATCCTCGCTGAGACCAATCTTAGATATAAAGCCCTCCCTGGCAACCAAAGTGTTGAAAGCGACAGAAATATGAGGGGCCCATACCAAAGCATCTTCGACCGCCCGAATGTCGTCACTTTCAAATCCAATAGTCGTCAGTGATCCTATATTGATACCCGGAGCACCTTCTAGCGTATGAGCTCCAATAGTGTATTGAGTGATCTCCTGGATTTGCTCCTCTGAATAACCAAGCTCCTTTAACGCTAATGGCACCGACTCGTTAATTATTCGGAAGAAACCGCCACCAGCTAGCTTTTTGAACTTGACTAGCGCGAAATCTGGCTCCACGCCAGTAGTATCACAATCCATTAGCAGACCGATAGTGCCGGTTGGTGCGATTAGTGTGGTCTGAGCATTTCTAAACCCGTGGGCTTCGCCCAATTCTACAGCTATATCCCACCATTTCCTCGCCGAAGACAGAAGTTTTTCATCAGCATCGATCTCATTGATCGGCATCGGGAGAACACTAAGTTGTTCATAATCATCCGGTGGCGATGCAATGGCCGCTCTTCTATGATTCCGCATAACGCGCATCATATTTTCTGCGTTTTCTTCGTATCGTGGGAATGGTCCTATTTCAGATGCCATTTCCGCCGACGTAGCATAAGAACATCCTGTCATGATCGCAGTTAATGTCCCAGACATTGCCAACGCCTCAGGTGAATCGTAAGGCACACCCTTCTGCATGAGCAGTGCACCTAAATTGGCATAACCCAAACCAAGGGTTCTATAGTCATACGACCGTCGAGCAATAGCTTCCGAAGGAAACTGAGCCATGAGGACGGAAATCTCTAGCACGATAGTCCACAGTCTTATTCCATGCTCATAGCCCTCAATATCGAACTCTTTGGTCGTGGTGTCATAAAATGACGCAAGATTCAATGAAGCCAAGTTACACGCAGTATCATCCAAGAACATGTATTCAGAACAGGGATTCGAGCCATTAATCCGCCCACCAGCTGGGCTAGTATGCCACTCATTTATCGTGGAATCATACTGAACACCAGGATCAGCACTTTGCCAAGCTGCTAGAGCCACTTTCGACCATAAGTCTTTTGCTCGAATAGTCCTCGAAACGTTTCCGTCAGTACGGCGCGTTAGGTCCCACGAGTCATCTCGGCGGACAGCATCAAGAAATTCAGCGGTAACCCGAATGGAATTATTTGAGTTTTGCCCAGATACACTCTGATAAGCTTCACCCTGCCAATCCAAATCAAACTCCGCAAAATCAAGCTGACCAAGACCTTGCTCAACCAAGTCCAACACGCGAACAATCACAGCTTCAACTACGTTATCAGCACGTGCAAGGCGGATGGCCTTACGCAGTGATTTATTTTTTTCTACATCAGTCCCACCGATTGATTGATCAGATGCTAGATCGAAAATACTAGTCAAATGGCGTCTAGTTATTTTCGCTCCCGTTACAAGGGCAGCTACTTTCTGCTCTTCATTGACCTTCCAGTCCACGAATTCCTCAATATCGGGATGATCAGCATCAAGTATCACCATCTTTGCTGCTCGTCTTGTAGTTCCACCGGATTTGATAGCACCAGCTGCCCGGTCACCGATTTTCAAAAAAGACATTAGACCGGAGGATTGGCCGCCACCCGATAATTCCTCACTGTCACCTCTTATAGAGGAGAAATTCGACCCGGTACCCGACCCATATTTGAACACTCGTGCCTCACGAGTCCAAAGATCCATTATCCCGCCTTGATTAACCAAATCATCAGCCACAGATTGGATAAAACAGGCGTGAGGTTGAGGTCGCTCATACGCCGACGTTGACGGTTTCATTTCTGCTGATTCAGGATCTACAAACCAGTGACCTTGAGGTGGACCTTGTATTCCGTAGGCCCAATTGAGTCCTGTGTTAAACCACTGCGGGGAATTAGGAGCGACCATCTGCCGTGCCATCATATGCCTTACTTCATCAGCGAAAGCTAAAGCATTTTCCTCATCATCAAAATAACCATTTTTCAATCCCCAGTAAGCCCATGTCAGCCCCAGGCGATCGAAAGCTTCACGAGCATCGACTTCTCCTCTGAAGTTGGTTCCCTCTGCAGGCACCCTCCTCTGAGCCCACTCTGGTACTCCTTCCTCAGGAACTGGAACGGACTCTTCGGGTACGCCGGCTCTGCGAAAATACTTTTGAGCCATCACATCAGTCGCCACCTGTGAAAATGATTCCGGGATCAGAATGTCGTTAGCCTCAAATACGACAGTCCCATCAAATTCAGTTATCCTTGAATCTTTTTTTACAAAATTAACGCCCTGATATGGACTCTGACCTGCCTTAGTGAAACGACGTTCGATATGCATTTGTTACTCCTAATGAAGTGCGTACGATTTCTTTCTATCTAGCACCGATTCTCGAGCGAATTTATAACGTTAGTCGCCCGAGTATTTGCGTCAAAAAACACTGGGTAATGAACTGTACAATTTTTCCTAGTGGCCTGTCAATATCAAGTGCATAGGCGCCTATACATTTAGGGAGAAAAAACTAACCAATTCGATAATTGATTAACAATGACGCTATTGAACCGTTTACTAATCAGCCTCTAAGGAAAACTGGACCTGTCTCGGTCGACAAATCATGACTGTATTCGTAGCCTTCTTCTCGAAAACTCTCGAGATCTGAAGGTTGATCAATACGATTCTTTATCATCCATCTGGCCATCACACCCCTGGCATTCTTGGCAAAAAACGAAATAATCTTATATTGGCCGTTCTTCCAGTCTTTGAACACTGGTGTATTAACAGTCACAGTATCTCGATTCATCGAAACTGCCTTGAAGTACTCATTCGAAGCCAAATTAACGATAATTTCATCACCAGATGTCTCCAGATCGTCAATAATCTGCTCAAAGATTTGTGTCCCCCAATAGTCATATAGATCTGAGCCAATCGACGTTTTCACCCTGGTTCCCATTTCGAGGCGATACGGCTGGATAAGATCCAAGGGGCGCAACAGCCCATATAAACCTGACAAAATTCTCAGATGATCCTGCGCATATTCGAGGTCTTCATCATTGAATTTTTCAATATCTAATCCCTTGTATACGTCACCCGAGAACGCGTACGCCGCAGGTTTCGAATTATTCTCCGTAAAGGGAGTCCTAAATGAGTCAAATCGCTCCGCTGTTAACGCACCAATCTTCTCACTCACAGACATGAGCGACATGAGATCGGCCGCGCTGTAAGACCTCATCGTTTCTACAAGGTCCTTACTCTTGTTCAATAAACGGGGCTCGGTACTCTGCACATTACATTGCCATCGATCAAAATTTTGTCCCTTTGCCGGTGACAATAAAATGAGCATGATTCAAACCCGTTCTGCCATCGAGCTACGTTTCTCTATTTCTATGGCTCTTACAGGATATCAATATATAAAGAGTTTAGGCTTCGTTAATTAGCTTGACTAACTCCCATGACAACATAGACGATTATCGCACCCCAAATTAAGCGAATCGATATCACTGGAGATGTTGTCTGTATAACTTTGTGCCCCTTGAACTCAATAGACTCGTCGAACATCACTAACGTTGCGAAGTGCATCTGCCAGTTCGGATAGAACCCAGTCACTTGCCCCGGAATCACCACCCCAATCCCAGGCCCGCTGTAGGCGTGGCATTACCTCGGTCTCTAGTGAATGCGACAGCCGACCAACTGCATCAAGGCTCATTCGACTCATACCAAGAGTCATTCCGAACTTTGTACGGCGGTAGTCCTCAGCGTAAAGTTGTAATTTTTGACCACCCAGGAGCGCATCTATTTCTTCGATTGCAGTCAGTTCGATTTTGCTGAATGTAGTGGGCTCACGTTGGGGAGGTCTCCGCTTTTCCTCGTCCGATATCTTTCCACTAATTTCACGTCTAAACCATGAGACTCGCTCGTCAATAGGACGGTTGTTCAGCTGACTCTGCACTTCTTCAATAGATGCTGACATACCTTTCGCCAGGAGTTTTCGAGAATTTTCCAGATATTCACTGACGTACTCTCTTAACTCATCATCGGTCATTTCGGAAAGTTGTTTGGATTTGGGCAACTCATTATCCTCTGTTTCGATATGCACACGTTTGAGCCTACTGAAATGCTGAGAATCATTCAATCTGAATCCTCCTCCAAGACCCGCAAATTTACGTGTGGTCCATCCACCACCGCTTATAACAGCAAGTTTCACCCTAGATACGTACTCGCACTTAATGCGCGGCCAACACAGCAAAGCTGCTGATTCGGTGGAGGATTTCATCTCCTGAATACGGAAAGTTATTTTGAAATTGGTAGCAGATTGGTAGCAAATACCAAAAATAGGAAAACCCCCGTGACTGGGGGTTTCTCTTTTCCCTTGCTACATAAGGGATTTAGGGTCCATTGGTGGGCCCGGTGGGGATCGAACCCACGACCAATGGGTTAAAAGCCCACTGCTCTACCACTGAGCTACAGGCCCAAAGAAATGATACATAAGAATTACCCTACAGGTGAGCACCTGTCGCACTTGGAGGAAAATCAAGATATCCTTCTCTTCCGCTTCACGGATAGGTTGGGGATAAAATTATGTTGACTCAGACTCACAAAATGGTGCTCCGGACTTTAGCCAGTGTGATTGAAGAAGCCACTCAAGAACCAACTGACTGGGCATTAATAGGCTCTAGTTCTCTCCAACTGCAAGGCATCAACATCGAGTCAAACACCATTGAATTCATGACAACCAAGAACATAGCTTCGATCATCGGCGACATGCTCGGCGCTGAGATCAAAGAATCACAAAATTCACCGATAAAAGGATCACGTCTTCATCTTGAACGGGAAGGCATTTCTATTTATATATTCGGCGACCCTCAATTCGAAGGTGAAGACGAAAATTTTCAACCTGTGAAGATTCCCTCACTTTGGACTGGTCTCAATAACGGGTCACTGGACGGCCACCAGATTCCCTGTTCACCTCCCGAATGGGAACTGATATTGGCGATTGCCTTGAACGCTACTAATCGAATAAATGAGATTCAGCAATATTTATCAGAATTTGGTTATGACAGTCGGCTCGTCGTCAGGCTCCTCAGAGAAGGTCATGCCTCAGTGGCTACTGAAAACATAATCTGGGCTCTTCTCGAGGAGCAAGTCTAAATAGCAGTCGTATCTGACAACCCGCTAGTCAGCATGACCGGAAATAAAGTTGAGAACCCTACTCCAGGCGTCGGCTGACTGGTCAGCAAACTCCTCATAATGTCTGTCGAAAAAAGAGTGAGGAGCACCATCATATATAACAATCTCAGACTCTACACCTTGCTGTTTAAGCTCTTGTTCGAATTCAGAAACTATTTCCTTAGGAATGCCTTGATCTGCTCCGCCCATCAGGCCAAGAATGGGACAAGATATATCAGTGACCCGTTGCTGCACGCCAGGAGCATTTTGTGGGAACTCCGGCCGGTTGGGATGACCATAAAATCCTACTGCGCCTGCTAAATCAAGCCCGTTAGCTGCCTGATGCCAAGAGTTGGAGCCACCAAAACAAAATCCGAGTGTGAATACCGGTCGATCTGGATTCGACTTTCGAAGATAGGCCACCGCTGCAGCCACATCTGACCGTACTCCATTGAACGTTGACTGAGCCACGTGCTCCTGCCACTCAAAATCTGCATCTCGTTTTTCGAGTCCGGCAGTGCGCCCAAAGTAATCTATTGCGAGAGCATCGATATTCTGATCCGCGAAACGAAGAGCAAGCTCTTCATAGAATCTGAAAAGACCTCTAACATCAGGGAGCACCACCACCGAGGCCTCACGAGAACCATCCCCTTCGGCTAGGAAAGCTGAGAACACATTTCCGTCCTCGGCTTCTAAGGTCAGGTCGGTGTGCTCCACACTACCTCCTGCTAGCCGCGCAATAGGTGGCTCCGCATCATATGGAAAACACATTGAAAACTCCTTAACACTTTGTCTCTTAGCAATAGTTGCCTACTAGTCTAAGTGACTATTTAAAATGTATACCGCACCAGACAACTGAAAAGTTTTCCGCGGGTGCTAGCACTCTCCGCGGGAGAGTGCTAACATTTGTTCTGTTTGCGGTGGGTTGCATAACGAGTACTTTCGCTTTTAGCCAGAGTCTCGGTGTTTCAATTAACCAATTACAGTAGTTGTTTGTCCACCTAACCGATGGGCCATCAACTGTCTGGGTTCATTGCTTGCTTCGGCATCATTGGGCCTTTAAGAAATTAGGCAAAGTAATTTTAGGTAAGTGAACAAGGAGTGATCGATATGGCGACAAGTGTAGTTCCAGTGACAGACCACATTATTCTGAAGGCTGTAGAAGCCGAAGAAATAACGAGCAGTGGATTAATCATCCCTGACTCGGCAAAAGAGGCACCGCAGCACGGACACGTGGTTGCGGTTGGACCTGGTAAGCCTCTTGAAAGTGGTGAAGTTCAGACATTCGATGACCTGAAGGCAGGCGATCGTGTCCTATACCAAAAGTATACGGGTCAAGAAGTAGCTGTCGATTCCGAAGAGTACATAATCATTAGATTCCAAGACGTACTCGCGAAGCTCGAAGACTAGTCTTCTGGCTATCGGACCTGTTAACCAATAAAGCTTACTTAGATATTTGAGGAGCAAGATATGACTGCTAAGCGACTTCGCTTCGATGAAGCAGCCCGACGTGAACTCCGGCATGGTGTGGACGTATTAGCCAACTCTGTGCGAGCCACTCTGGGGCCAAAAGGCCGCAACGTCGTGCTAGATAAAAACTATGGACCTGCGGTAATCACAAAGGATGGTGTGACTGTCGCACGAGAAATTGAGCTCACCGATAGATTCCACAACATGGGAGCTCAGCTGGTCAAGACCGTCGCTGTGCGAACCAACGATATAGCGGGTGATGGAACGACTACTGCAACTGTATTCGCTCAAGCTATGTTCCAAGAGGGAATGCGAAATATTGCTGCCGGGGCAAATCCCATGTACCTGCGAAAAGGTATGGAAGCTGCCACGCGCGCTGCAATTGGACATCTTGTCGGACAATCGGTGCCAGTCGAAGAAAAAGAAATGATTCAGGCCGTTGCCTCGATTTCTGCCAATGAAAAGCGCATTGGTGACCTAATCGGTGACGTCATGGAACAGGTCGGCAAAGACGGCGTCATCACGATTGAAGATGGTAGAGGCCTCGATGACGAAATTGAAATAGTCGATGGTCTGCAGATTGACCGTGGTTATATCTCACCGTATTTCGTAACGAATAATGACCGTATGGAGACTCAGCTTGATGATCCTTACATCCTCATAACCGATCACAAAATCGACAACCTACAGGAATTCCTGCCTCTACTAGAAAAAGTTTTGGCAGTCTCAAAGAACTTCTTTGTGATCTGTGAAGATCTCGAAGGTGAGGCGTTACAAACTCTGGTCGTGAACAAGATGAAGGGTGCAGTTAATCCCTTGATTATCAAGGCTCCTTCTTTCGGTGACAGACGAAAGGCAATGCTTGAGGATTTAGCGATCCTCACCGGTGCCACCTATATCACTAATGATATGGGTCGAAAACTCAGCGATGCACAACTTGCCGATCTCGGACACGCTCATAGAGTCGTGGCCGACTCGAGCATGACCACGATTATTGAGGGCGCTGGCTCTGATGAAGCGATCCAACAACGTATTAGACAGATTAGAGCTCAAATCCAAGACGCCAATTCTGACTTCGATCGGGAGAAGATGCAGGAGCGACTCGCTAAACTCGTTGGCGGAGTGGCTGTGATCAAAGCCGGTGGGGCAACTGAAGTCGAAGTACGGGAGAAAAAATTCCGTCTCGAAGATGCGCTGTCTGCGACGCGAGCTGCTGTTGAGGAAGGTGTCGTAGCTGGTGGTGGTGTTGCTTTCATTAGGGCGCAAGAGTCTATTGACCCAGTAATCGAATCCTTAACTGGCGACGAACGAACTGGTGCGCAACTAATCCGAAAATCGCTTGAAGCCCCACTTCGACAGATCGTTGATAATGCCGGTCAGGAACCTAGTGTTGTTGTTGAAATGGTTCGTGAAGCAGAAACTGCGACGACCGGATACAACGCTGCTACAGACGAGATGGGTGATATGTTCGATCTCGGCATCCTCGACCCTGTAAAAGTGTCGAGAGTCGCTCTCGAAAATGCCAACTCAATAGCCAGTCTCATGCTAACAACCGAAGTTGCTGTGGGTGAGATCCCAGAGCCGATCGTGCCACAGCCTGATCCTACAGGCGGCATGGGCGGTATGGACATGGGTGGTATGGGTGGTATGGGTGGTATGGGCTTCTAACCACAAGACCTAAATATTTTGCCAATTAGGAGACCCCGGTTATACCGGGGTCTCTCTATTTACCTAGCTCTCTGGCTCCGGTGGATTTCCTGGCCTGTCAGCGGCCTAACCCCAGATGGCACAAAAGCAATATTTGTAGAAACCACCTTGTCCCAGAGCGTCTGTCGATCTCGATCCCACAAGAGCCACGCTCCAGCAATTATTGGGACTATACCGAACGAAATGGTGGACAAAACTCCCCAAAATAATAAGGATTTGATGATCCATTCCCTCAAGAATGTATACCAGCCTCCTGCTCGTGTGTCATCTTCTCGCATCACGTAGAGCTGCAGGAAAGATTTCCCAGGTGTCTGACCATTCCGCAAACACCATATGCGCCAAAAGATAATTGACGCAAAAAATATCACTGCAAGTAACCCAAATGAGGTTGTTACGGCACCACTACCGCTCACGGCTCCAATTAGAAAAATAAGTATAGGCCCCGCCCACAACGCAATCTCAACTACTACATCAATACAATATGCAGCTAATCGACGTAATGGAGTTGCCAGTTCGAACTCAAGTATTTCCATCTCATCACGCATAGTTCACATACCTCTAATACAGCAACTGGTCTATTCAACGTTAGAGTCTAACCGAGCCCCATTGCTCTCCGGCCATAGATGGAACACGACCTGCAGAGGTGTCAGCGTCGCGAGCAATATCGTCGACGCCAGAATTAGTCTAAATGGTCCAGGATCGAACTCGTCGGATAATGCGATTACACCAAATGTGAAGCCAAGAAGGCTTGCGAGAAGGTAGATGCCAAGTACAAATATTTGTTGATTTTCGCGAGTCTCTCTAAGAATACTGTAGATAATTCCAGCGAGAATGAAATAAGCGATCAGAGCAACGATGAATGCTACACCCACCTGACCAAAGCCGTCAGTGAGAGTGTCTTCATAATTGATATCTCCTTGTAACCAGAGCGCCTCGAGTGATTCAATTGCAGCTACTGCTGCTATTACATACATAAACCAACGGAGTAGCCTCCATTTATTGGGAAGTCTGCCGACTCCAATAACGGAACAATATGCACCCGCAAGACCGAGAGCTAGAAAACTATAGGTAAGCCGCAGTGTCGTCTGGCTTGCTTCATCAAATCCCACCCAGATAAATACCGTGAGTAATGCAATCCCAGGAAGTGTGATTGCCGCACAAAGTGGGGGAAGATAGTG
>CAXGQC010000002.1:0-50435 GCA_964011795.1 uncultured bacterium
GTCGGTTCACGCTTGCCATCGGTGCTGGTTGGTTTAAGAGAGAGCATGAGGCCTACAGCTGGGAATTCCCTTCTATGCGTGAACGTTCGGACAGACTCGAGGAGGCGTGTCAACTTATCCGTATGCTGGTCAGCTCGGAGCAGCCTGTTAACTTTAGTGGTAAATATTATCAGTTGGTCGATGCTCCACTATCTCCGGGCAGCTACCAGACTCCTCATATCCCAATAATGGTTGGTGGAACAGGGCCTTTGCGAACTTTGAAAACTCTGGCTATGTATGGGGACGTATTTAATCTTGATGGGTTTGCACGACGAGGTATGTCGATAGATTTATACCGTGAGAAAACAGAAATTCTTGAGAAGCACTGCGAGCGCGTTGGACGAGACCCAAGTGAAATACGGCGCACGATCCTTATGCCAACTATGCTTTCAGACGATAAAGAATCTAGTGATGCATTTGTAGAAATGATCGGACCAGACACCGTTGCCGGCAGTGCAAGTTACATTATTGATCGGGTCGGAGAGTTTATTGATGAAGGAGTAGATGAAATTATGTTTGGTCGACTTCCGAACGATCCTAATGAATTCCAACGCTTTGAGTCAGAAGTAATTGCAGCTTTTGACTAGTCAGTCATTACTGCAGACTAGGATTGATTAAAAACTTTTGTCCCGTAGCCTGTTTTCGATATTCATCAACCGCTTCCCTCGCAAGCGCTTGGCTCAATGAGACTTCTTGCACATACGAACTGGCGAACGTGGTTGTAATGGATGCAGCGACTCGTTCTCTCATGTTTTGGGCCTCTTCGGCTCCTGCAATTTGAAGATAAGGAGTGAGCAACCATCCCCCAATTCCCCATGCCATTCCGTAACTTCGATTAAGAACAGTAGGGTTTCGGTCAAGACCGCCATAGATGTAGACCTGCTTGTGCACAGTCGAGCCGTACCTACTGAATCCGGGTGATGTACTGATAGCCGCTCGCTCCATACATGCCAAGATGTCGTTGGTGAGTTTACCTCCCCCAGTTGCATCGAAACCCAATGTCGCACCGGTCTGGATCAGTGCCTCAGTGAGGTCGGATTTAAACGTGTCAGAGCTTGAGTTGCAGATGAACGTAGCTCCGATGCTGCGTAAGATTTCCTCCTGTTCAGATGAGCGAACGATGTTGATCAGGTCAAATTCCTCCTCAAGCGCAACTTTTTGCAGCATTTGGCCTAAGTTCGACGCTGCCGCTGTGTGAACTATGGCTGAATGACCTTCACGCCTCATGGTTCCGACAAACCCTAGAACTGTCATTGGATTTACAAAACATGAAGCGCTTTGAGCCGGGCTGGTCCCGTCCGGAACAACTATGCACTGGTCTGCACGAACTCTTTTATATTCGGAATAGGTGCCGCCTCCGGCGAAGCCAACCACGCTGCCTAGAAGCTTTTGTGCCTCTTCTGAATCACCAGTAGCCACAACGACCCCTGCTCCCTCATTTCCGACTGGCATACTTTGTCCAATGCGACCCTCAACGCTGGGCATTAAGTGCGACGCAATAGGAGCATTAACCACAGGGGACCCAGCATCTTCGGAATAACTCGCAGCTTCCATGTCTGCTGGACCGAACAAGACACCGAGGTCAGATGGATTGATAGGAGCCGCCTCGATTCTTACGAGAACGTCAGAGTCTCGCAGATCAGGCACGTCGGCAGTTGCAATACGTAATGCTAGAGATTCGTCCTCACGTATCAGTGACTGGATTTGCATCATTTCATTCGAATTATTAGCCATTTGTTCATTCCTTTTCATCTATAAGTCGATTTATCACATGCCGTATTGCCGGTTCATCTCAGAGAGAGTTTCTGGTTGGAGTCGTCTACCTTGTATGGCTGGATGCTCAAGTCCGTAACGATAAGCACGAAATAACCAGCCTATTGTTATGCCGTTGTCTCGCGCATTGTAGATAGGATTCCACCATTCCCAAGCAACCTCACCTTTTGAAGTTATTTCAAGCAGTCGACCGGATGTACCCTCACATATTAGGACATTCTGATTTGGAAGCCGGGTAGCTCCTGAAATATGGCCACTAAAAAATTGCGCCGGGGGATTCCCTTGGTACGTCCAAGTGACCTCGCTTGTTTGGGGATCAACGACGATCACACGTGAGGTGGACATGTCAGTTTGACGATGCATTCCATTATCGAAAATCTGCACCTGATTGTTATCTACCCAAGTAGCATGATGTTGATGTGCGGTGTCAGGGAAACCATACTTCCACGTAATTTCCGGATCGCCTGTCCCACGGGAAATTATTGCCACACGACTATTGTTCCTGCAGGAAATCAATACATCACCATCAGAATTCAGATCGATGCTATTTATGTGGGTCCACTCCCATTTTGTTTCGAGCGGGCATATAGGGTCCTTCCGGGGATCAAAGAGCTTCCATGTTTCTGCTCGCCAAACTTCCTTACCTTTTGGATCTATTTCAACAATGTCATCCCCAAGCATTACAGGAAGTTTTTCTTTAGGACGTTTGACTCCTCCCTTTACCTGCTTGGCTTCTGCGTCCGGCATTTCCCTCCAGACTGGGAAGATTGTGTTTCCGTTTTCAAGGCGGACAAAGTCATGGTGCATGGCAATATCTTTGTGTTCCCATACAACCTCACCCTCCCAAGTGATTTCCTGTAATACCGAACAGTTAGCGCCGAGGCGGCGAAGATGTCTCTCAAAAGGTGGTGGATCAACCGTGAAATCGGGTGGCGGTGGTGGTAGTAGCGAACGCTCTACTCCCATCATAAGAAGGTTGCCATTGTCGAGTAATTTAGAAATGTGTGGACGCACAGTTTCAAAAACCCACTTGTGTACGAATCGTCCGTCGATGTCGAGCAGGTAACTTGCATTACCGCTCAGTGGTGTTATTAGTGTGTATCCCTTACTCGACAGCTGAGGCCTGTGGAATGTCATGCCGAATTTTTGATTGATTGACCAGCCCACGATATCCTCCCTTCTAGTCAGATGCTATTGCATGTTTATCATCTATAAGCTTATTTATAGCATCGTTTGTCATGCCTGCTTCATTAAGTACTTCACGTGTGTGCTTCCCGAGGACTGGGCTAGGACCTTGCGCCTGCAGTGGTGTTTCTCCAAATTTGACCGGGGGAGCTACAACATCCATCCCCCCGAGCAATTCATGCTCAAGGTGAATCATGAAGTTGTTTTCCTTCACTTGCGGGCTGTCGATTACCTCTTCGAGCGTCTGGTAGCGCTGACATGGGACACCAGCCTCATTAAAGATTTTGAGCCAATGCTCAGTTGTGTTTGTAAGCAGGACAGCCTGCATCTGATCACGGATACCGGCCTGATAAGCTTTAATGTCAGCTGGAGCTTCCCAGTCAGGGTCTGTTATTCGGGGATCATCGATATTCAGTAGAGTGGCGATTTTTCGTTGAAGAGAGTCAACAGCTGCTGAAATGACGATCACTCCATTAGAAGTCTGTAAAAAACCATAATATGCGCCACTTACGACATGAGGGAGAAGTTCGGCCTTCCGCTCAATCATTGTCTCCCACGGGTCCGATTCCTTGTACACCTCCTCAAGAAAACTCACATATTCCTTTCTCCAGTCCGCGATGACATCCACATGATGAGCATTGTTGTTCTGCAAAACGAGGGCGGCCTGTAAGAGTGCCACGTCTATACGTTGGCCGATATTTGTTTTTTCACGATGATACAGAGCTGATGCTATACCCCACGAGAGGAGCATGGCTGCCATATAGTCAACAACAGGATCTGGTCTCAAAGAAGGACCATCTGGGCTCAGATGTGCAAGTCCTGAGAATGCCTGAATGGCAGCATCCATGGCAGGTTTACCGGCGAGTGGTCCCTCCAGACCATATCCTGTGTTCTCAGCATATATTAGGCGGGCATTTCGCTCCTTCAGAGTTTCATAATCAAGTCCCAGACTTTGTGCAACACCTGGTCTGAAATTAGCAATAATTACGTCAGCTTTCTCACATAATGCTTTGACCGCGGAATTTATCTCAGAGTTTGCCAGATTTACGGCGACGGATCGTTTCCCTCGGTTTTTATTGAGATACTGAAGTCCTTCACCCGGAATTATTGTTCCGTTACGTCTGGTTTGGTCTCCCTCCAGAGGTTCGATTTTTATCACATCAGCACCGGAATCAGCCAATAGCTGTGCACAATATGGTGCTGCTATGAAACGACCTAACTCAATAACTTTCAATCCGACGAAGGCTCCACGATGCTCATTAACCACGAGGTAAACCTAGCCCACGAGTTGCAATGACATTTCGTTGAATTTCACTCGACCCCTGTGCGATTGTTCCAGGAATAGCGGAGACATACCCGTTTGCAGAGGTTCTGAGTTCACGCCTCAAATTGCCACCATCACTCGTGGTCGCCCATTTGCTGAATGATAGGTTCCCGAAAAGTCCATCTATCCCCACGTGCAAGTTATGGATTGTTTGATCGACCTCGCTTGCAAGTAATTTTGTAATCGACACCTCGTAATTTGGAATGAGTCCAGATGCCTGTTGGGACACTACTCTGTAGGCCAATAATTCAGAGACCTTTGTCGAGACACTCAGGTCGGCTAATCTCGTCCTTTTGCTCTTTGATTTATAACCACTTTGTGGGGATTGGTGAGCCTCAATCGCTTGTTTCAGAGCTCTTCTGAGGGAAGCAATACGTGCTATCCCTGATCGTTCAAAATCCATAGTTGACGCATTCACGTACCAGCCGCGATTTTCCTCGCCCACGATATTTTCAGTAGGTACCTTTACATCTTCAAAATGCACTTTGTTGAAATGGTGTTCTCCTTGCATATCAAGAATAGGTTCCACGGTGACACCTTCGGCATCAAGTGGAATTATGAGCATGGATAAGCCCCTGTGTTTAGGCGCATTGGGGTCAGTTCGTACAACTGTCCAAAGAAGGTCCGAATAGTGAGCGCCGCTAGTCCACTTTTTTTGCCCGTTTACAGTGTAAAAATCGCCATCTTTTACAGCCCGCGTATTTGCTGATGCTAAATCTGACCCGGCATCAGGTTCTGAAAGTCCCATCGCGAAAGAGAGATCTCCTTTTGCAATCTGGGGGAGGTACTCTTGTTTTTGTTCCTCATTCCCGAACAAAATTATCGATGGGCCTACCTGTTGAACTGCTCTCCGATGATGCTCTTGTGGCGCACCTACTTCGGCCATCTCTTCCATGTAAATCATTTGCTCTGTGTAGCTAAGTCCAGCACCACCGTATTCCTCAGGCCATGCGACTGCCAGCCATCCAGCCTCTGCCGTCATACGACTGAATTCCGGCGAAGATCGCTCCTCGCGACCTCCCCCTCCTTTTGCTTCCTGTGCGCTCCAGAACTCCTTTGTAAGTGTGGTTTCGATGAATGCCTTGATTTCCGCTCTGAAATTTTCCTGGTCTTCAGTGAATTTGAAATCCATTTTGCGACTCCTCCCGCTGTCGTCAACGCACTAAATTTGGGCAGCGGCACAACTTTCGAGTGCCTCAGCTTATTCCAATCGCTTCAATATGTTCGACTCCTAAACCACAACAGCCTCCTAATATTTGCACGCCCATATTTCGCCACTCAGCGACATGATCTGCAAAATATTCTGGGGTCGCGATATCTACGAATTGCCAACTTGGTCGTTCAAAATAACCGGAGTTAGGGTAGGCCCCTATGGCTCCATCCCATTGTTTTTTGAGGGCCTGGATTCCCAACGTAGTGTCACTTATTGGACTGTGCATGATATGAATTGATTGCACATCGTATGAGGTAACTGCGTCCAGTGTTTCACTAAACATGCGGTCGGTATCATCAAACATCACCAGTTCTTCCGATGAATTCGTACTTCTGCAGCTCAGGCCAACCCAAACAGGAACACCGGTCCGCATCGCTTCTTCGATTGCCGGGATAGCTACCTCAGGTTCCTGCATCATTTCGAGGATAAGTAGATCAGCTCCGGCTTCAACCAATAGTTCACTTTGCTCGCGATAGGTGGATTTAAGAACTTGTGGCTGCAGCCACTTAGAATCCAGACCACGCTTATCTGCTCGTGCATCCGATATGGAACCAGCAACCGCTACTTGGACCGAGGCATCGGATAATGAACCAGCTATGGCCACCTGTTCGGCCTGTGATTCTTTGACCGCCATTTTTGCTATTTCCACGGCTTTTGTGTTCATTTCGGCTACCTGATCCCCGTAGCCAGCTGGTTCCAGCATCTGCCGCGACGAGGCGAATGTGTTGGTGATAATCACCTCTGCGCCTGCAGCAATGTAGTCTTTGTGAATTTCCTTTAAGACCTGGCTGTGCGTGGTAACAGATGGACCGCACCAGGCGCGTTCGTCCATTGGTACGCCGCGCCTCTCAAGCTCGGAGCCGTTAGCGCCATCAATAATGATCTCGCCTCCCGCGGCAAGTCTCTCGGCAATCCACGCTGCACTCATAGCTATGAGTAGCCCCTCACTGTTGTTTGAAGAATATCTAGGGCTGCTTCACCAACCGAATATAGGGCAGTGGAGTTTCCCAGCCGTCAGTATACTTCTTCGCAGCATCCTCGTCTGACACTGCCGGCAAGATAATTACATCTTCTCCCTGATTCCAGTTGGCAGGCGTTGCCACCTGCTCAGATGCTGTGAGCTGGAGCGAGTCCACTAGACGCAAAATCTCGTCGAAGTTACGTCCTGTGCTCATTGGGTAAGTAAGCGTTGCTTTTATTTTTTTGTCCGGACCGATCACAAAAATAGATCGCGCGGTTGCGTTATCGGCTGGAGTTCGTCCCTCGGCAGTATCTCCATCATCAGCAGGGAGCATATCGAACTGTTTCACGATATTTAAGGTCGGATCGCCGATTAGTGGATAGTTTACAGCTGTCCCTTGAAAGGATTCGATATCTTTTGACCAACTTGCGTGATCACTTACCCCATCAACGCTGATGCCAATTAGTTTGCAGTTTCGGCTGTCGAAATCGGGTTTCAGACTGGCAACAGTTCCAAGTTCAGTGGTGCAGACTGGTGTGAAATCCTTCGGGTGTGAGAAAAGCACAACCCAGCTATTCCCGATCCAGTCATGGAAATTAATTGGTCCCTCTGTTGTGTCCGCGCTAAAGTCGGGGACCTCATCGTTTATTCGTAATGTCACGATCTTCCTCCTAATATTAAGTATGTTGCTCAATAATATCTATAATTATAAATCATTTTGTTAGGTGCTGTGCAGCGGTACGACGAACCGAGTGCTTATTGACCGATGCTCCGATCATTCGCTGGTAGATTTTGTGTTCTCAGTGCATAGATTATTCCGCCCAAAGCGTTGACGATTGCAGAAACGAAAAAAATCGAGGTGGTTCCGAATGCCTCGATTAGATATCCCCCACCGAGACCGCCGGTAAGAATGCCTAGTGCGAATGCAAGTTCCATCAGGCCGGCGACAGTGGATAGGCCTAGTCGCCGGCCGACTGATACCTGTTCAGCCTGTATTGCTCCCTGTGCTGTGGCAGTGCCGAGACCGCCGAAAAAAAGAAAAGCCAAAAACAGCACGACGAAAGATTCTGAAACACCCACAGTGAACAATGCGATAGCCACACTTCCACTCCCGATAATTGCCAGTTTAGGCCGCGAGAATATATCTGACAGCCGCCCTGTAAATGGCTGGGCCGCTCCTCCCACAAATTGTTGAATACCAATGAGGATCCCGATTGCTATTGCTGTATAACCGATTTCATTTTCGAGAAATACCGGAAGAAACGCGAAGCAGGCTGAGATCGACCAAGCGAAACTGAGTCTTGCTATGAAAATGCCCTGCATAGATCGATCAGTGATGATTGACTTCCACGAAACGTAGTTTCTCGAATTATCTGCAGATTGCTGTTCGTCAATATTGACGGGTCTGGCCGGAAGAAATAAGACGACGAGACTCGTCGCTACAAAACAGAAAATCCCCATCAAGACAAATAAGAGCTCGAATGAACCGACACTGCGGACCAAGCCATACAGGAGCGGTCCAATCCCAAAGCCGAGGAAGATGAATGGGGCAAAAGCCCCCATGTATCGGCCTTCTTGTCCGCGAGGTGCAAGAGCTCCAACATACGACAACGACATCGTGAAGATTAGGGCTGAACCGACTCCAGTCAACGCACGGAACACAATGACGGCAGATACATCTTGAAAGACGACCCAACCGATCGCAACGAAAACGTATGACCCGAGTCCGATAGCGAAAAAAGGTTTTCTACCATATTTATCTGCGACGCGACCTATCCACGGCGTCATGAATAGCTCAGTGACTGCGAAGACCGAAAAGGCCGCACCTTGTGCGGTTGGCCCGCCTCCAAGTATTGATACCCAAGTAGTGAGACCAGGTGTTGCCATGCCAAGGGCCAATGTTCCAAGAAACATGGAGAAGCCAGCCACCAGAAATGGGCGTGTCAACATGGTACGGAGACGTTACTCTCGAAGTGTCTTAGGTGATAGAGAGAGGACGAATATGTCATTACGGAGTTTGCTTAGCACCAAAAGAGGCCCCAGCGGATATGGATATGCCTCCACTGCGGAGCAGGTAAGTGAAGGGCTAGATTTATCCGGAAAGACTTTCATAGTTACGGGTGCCAATACCGGACTTGGATTCGAAACCTGTCGTGTACTCGTTATGCGAGGAGCGTCCGTCATAGGAACGGTCCGCTCGACCGAGAAAGGTGAACAAGTTACATCATCCTTAGGTGAGCGATTCAAATTTGTAGAATGCGATCTATCTGAGCCTGAGTCCATCTTTGGGGCCGCTACCAAGATTCAATCGAGCAGTGTAAATGTGTCGGCTGTGATAGCTAACGCTGGGGTTATGGGATTGCCTATATATGAAGAAAAATATGGAATGGAAGCCCAATTTTTGACCAATCATCTGGGCCATTTCATATTTGTGAATTCGTTGATCGATCACTTAGTGCCGGATGGGAGAGTAGTAGTGCTGTCGAGTAGTGCACATAGACGTACCTATACTGGAGGACTAGATTTCAGTGACTTGAATCACAAGGAAGATTATCAAAAGTGGAGATCGTATGGCCAGTCGAAGTTGGCAAATCTGTTGTTCGCTCGAGAACTCAACCATCAATTTGCGGGGACATCTAAAACAGCGAATGCTATACACCCAGGTGTAATTAGGACAGAGCTTGTCCGACACTTTATTAATCCGGTCATTCAGATAGGCGCTAAAGTTGGCGAATGGTTAGTGTTTAAATCTTTGGCACAGGGTGCAGCTACTCAGTGCTATGCAGCGGTGCATCCAGATATGGCTGAAGTGGGTGGTGAGTATCTGTATGACAGCAATATCCAGACCAGTTCAGTGTTGGGACAAGACCGGACAGCGGGCGAACAGTTGTGGGAGTTCTCTGAAAAATTTTCCGATAGATTCAGGTGAAGATAAACCGAAGTATCCAAAGCACTATCAACCACACGATAACGGCGCCTATTTGTCTTATTAGTTCCGACCGTTCTCGGATCACGTTATAGAAAACTATCGCGGGAAGTGCAGCAGCAATGAGAGTGACTGTGTGAGCATCGAAATTAATTTTATCCACCTTTGATTCGGCAATCGCCTTACACTAACGTAGTCCGGTTCGTAAAGGATAATACCAATTGAGGGGTGGAAGTATGACCGAGTGGGAGACACTTGAAGTAGAACAGCACGGGCGAGTCAAACTGATTCGCTTCAATAGGCCAAATTCCCTTAACGCGTTCAATGGGACCATGTATTCTGAATTTCGCCGCGCCATTGAGGACGCAAATGCCGACCCGTCGGTTGGTGCTATTGTCAGCACGGGTAACGGGCGCGCATACAGCGCTGGAGCTGATATAGGTGGATTCAATGCTACTTTTGAGAATGGTGGTAGTGCTGGCTCTGCTCGTGAAGAACGGGACGATGGAACTCCGTTTGACCCAGTATTCATCATGGAGTCTAAACCGATTATTGGAGCAATAAACGGAGTATCCGTTGGGATCGGTTTAACGGGTCCACTTTTGTATGACATGTTACTTGCCTCGACGGAGGCGAGATTTTCTATGCGTTTTGCGGCAATTGGTCTGACTCCTGAAGTAGGGAGTAGCTGGACGCTTCCCCATATTATTGGTTTACACAAAGCGCGCGAAATGATGCTTACTGGAAAAATTTACAATGCGCAGGAAGCACTCGAGCTTGGACTTGTTCGAAAACTTTATGAGCCCGAGGAATTAGTGCCAGCGGCTCTAGAGCTTGGCGCTCAAATCGCTGCCAACCCTATTTCCACCCTGTCAACAATTAAGAGAATGATTTGGGATGATCTGGCAGCCACTGATGTCTCTTCGGTGTGGAGGAGATCCAGCGATCATTTTGCTAATGCTCGTAAGACGACGCAGCATCGGGAGGCGCTGCTGGCGATGGGAGAAAAACGAGATTCACGCTTCCATGATGTCGAATATATGAGTGAGCTTGCAAAGAAAGTTTCTGAGGGAACGAGCTAAATTCGACTCTTACTGACCATCATTTTTTTGCGTAGGTGAGCCTAATTCATGCTGGAAAAATTCCCTGCTTTACTTCACTCTGACTTCAGGAAACTTTTCTATAACTATGTTCTAACATCGGCTGCTGGTTGGGCTTCTTTGCTCGGCCGCGGGTGGCTCATATTTGAGTTGACAGGATCTTCGAGCAATGTGGGCTGGGTAACCTTTGGAGGGATGGCACCAATGTTGTTCCTCGGTCCAGTAGCGGGGACTCTCGCGGATCGCCTCGATCGGCGTTATATGGCCATGGCCTCAGCGTTGTTCGGTGCACTTGTCTCATTTGTTCTTGCGGTGCTGACACTATCAGGTGCAGTAACGATGTGGCACATAGTGGTATTGGCGGTTTTGCAGGGAGTGGCAATGTCAGCAGTGACTCCGGCCTCAGAGGCGATTATCCCTAGCCTTGTACCCAAGGAACATCTGCTTTCGGCTGTGTCATTCCGAGGTATAGCTAGACACGGGTCTAAGGTGATTGGTCCGTTTTTAGGAGGCGTCATGATGGCTATCCTTGACGATGGTACCGGCTGGGTCTTTATGCTCACATCAGTGTTCTTTCTTCTAGCTGGATACCAACTGTTTAGAATCCAGTGGCGTCCAAGTGTGCGAGCACTACCGATAGACGGCAAAGTGTTTGATATCGTGAGCCCGATGGTCGACGCTGCCAAATATATAGCGTCAGATTTCAGACTGGTGCTGGTCCTTTCCCTCATTGGGGTCCATTGCGGATTCACTATGGCTTTTGATTCTCTTTTGCCAGGACTTTCTGATGAAATCGGATCTGGTAGTTCAACATTTGCTGCGATTTCAGTAGGTGTTGGCGTCGGTGCACTCGTGGCTACTCTGGCCGTCTCGACCATTACCGACGGGAAAACCCGCGGGAGAGCCCTGTTGGTATCCGGCTTAGGCAGTGGTATCGCACTACTGATTATTGGGACAGCACAGAACACGGCAGTTGCGGTGTTTGGAGGCTTCTTATCGGGTGCGACGCAAGCACCGTACATGGCACTCTCTGCCACACTCATTCAGCAGGTGGTTAAAGATGAGTATCGTGGACGTTTGATGGCTTTTTATATCATGCTGGCAGCGGGTTTTATGGCCTTTATGAATCTTGGTTTCGGGATCGTGGCGGATACCACGGGCGAACGGATATTATTCGTTGGGCCTAGTGCTCTTTGGATCGTGATATTCCTGATATATGCCATCCTCAGCCCGGCCTTACAATTTCTTCTACGGACAGGCGAATTTCCTGATCAAGCTGTAGTCAACCAAAAGGTGAATGGGTAGGAATTGGTATGGACCTTTGTTTCCAGCCCGTAAAAGAATTGTCGCGGCTCATTACCACAAAGGAAGTGAGTGCCAGTGAAGTCGTTGAAGCTCACCTCAAGCAAATTGAACGAGTAAATCCTGTAGTCAACGCCGTTGTGACATTGACAGCTGAGACTGCACTTGAAGAGGCTAAAGCGGCCGATGGACTTGTTGCACGGGGAGGCGTTGTACCCCCGTTACATGGAATTCCCGTGATCCATAAAGATCTATTTGATACTAAAGATGTTCGGACTACCTATGGTTCTCCAATTTATGCCGATCATATTCCTGATCGAAATGCATTGATCGTTGACCGGCTAAAGAAGGCAGGAGCAATCTCGTTAGGTAAATCCAATACCCCGGAATTCGGGGCGGGCTCACAGACTTTTAATCAGGTATTTGGGCGAACACTTAATCCATATGATCTTTCTCGAACATGTGGCGGAAGCAGTGGAGGCGCAGCAGTATCGCTGGCAGCAGGGATGACAGCACTTGCTGACGGGAGCGATATGGGTGGCTCACTTCGTAATCCCGCTAATTTTTGTAACGTGGTCGGTCTGCGGACAGCAGCAGGGCGAGTTCCGACTCGAGGAGGTTCGCGACAGAATTTAAGTGTTCAGGGCCCGATGGGACGAACTGTTGAAGACGTAGCACTGATGCTCAGTGTCATAGCAGGACCTGACCCAAGCTCGCCAATTGCACTTGAAACTTCGGGTGAGATATTCGATCAACCTCTAGACCGAAACTTTACAGGCACAAAAATTGCTTGGTCCGATGACCTGGGAGGACTTCCAATTGATGCAGAAATAAAACAAATGGTTAGAAACGGGCTGTCCATTTTTGAAGATCTTGGCTGTGAATTAACTGAGACCTCACCGGATTTTACCGGAGCTGACGAAGCATTTAAGGCGTTTCGTGCTTGGTCATTTGGTCATAGGGCTGATCAATTGGAACAGCATCGTGACCAGATGAAAGATACAGTTATCTGGAACATAGAGCAGGGAATTAATCAGTCGGGGCAAGATCTTGCCAGAGCTGATGTCCTGAGAAGCGAACTCTATAACCGAGTGTCATCCTTCTTTGGAGAATACGAATATCTCATCTGTCCAGTGAGTCAGGTGCCGCCGTTTTCGATTGATATAGAGTGGATAACCGAAATCGAAGGTCAAGCAATGGAGACCTACATCGATTGGATGAAATCATGCTATTTCATTTCTATTACTGGTTTGCCCGCGATATCGGTTCCTGGAGGTTTTACTGAAAACGGCCTACCTATGGGTCTACAAATCGTGGGAAGACCGAGAAGTGAATTCAGTCTCCTGCAGATGGCTTTTGCTTTTGAGGCACTGACTGGATTCCATAAAATCCGACCTGAGGTTGTAGGTAATTCAGCCGACTAATTGGTCTATTTTGTGAAAATTTATCCAGTCCTCATCCAATTCCATTCCGAGACCCGGTTTTTGTGGGATATTCAGTTTGCCGTTCCCGTTAATATAAATGTCCTCCTGAACACCCCACTGATGAATACGTTCTGGTCTCCAGTACTCATAAAACGTATTGTTGCGCACAGAAGCTATGACGTGCAGATTCGCGGCGTTCATCAAGGAATTTCCGGCTAACCCGATTTCGCAATTTATGCCGAATGCGTCCGCCATTGAGCATTGTTTGATCAATCCTGTAATCCCAAGTTTTCTTGTTGTTCCTCTAATCATCCCTACGAGATTTTCGGATAAAAAATGAGCCGCTTGATTTATTAAGAAACCAGGCGAGTCGCTCATATTCAGGGGTGTGGCAATCGATTCAGTGAGTGTTTTTATTGAGTCTATATCTGACGCTGGCACGGGATCTTCGTACCAATAGAAACTATTCGAGTCGAGTGCTTTGCCGACTTCTAATGCTTCTTCGAGGGAATACCCGTGATTTCGATCCAGCATAAGAGTCATTTCGTTTCCGACTATTTTTCTTATCCCCTCAATTGCACGGACTGTTTTTTTTGCGCTTAGTGAGCCTGGATGAATTTTGTATGCCGAATATCCTTCGGCTAAGAGTTCTTCAGCTTCCTGAATAAACCCCTCAGGCTCGCTGTGCCGCGGAGGATATGTCGCATAAAGGGGTACTTCTAAATTTGTTCCACCCAGCAGCTTATATATAGGTTGCCCTAATATTTTCCCAGCTAAATCCCATAACGCGACATCAACAGCAGCCCATGAAGAATGAAAGGGTAGTCCGTTTATGCTGTGATTCTGAATTTGGGACCAGAGCCATTCTCTGTTGTCATAAGACATCCCGGATATCTGCGGGGCGATCGTATCAATAATTATTTTGATTCTTTCGGACGACTCAGCTGCTTGATCACCTATAAACGAATTCCCCTCGTGACCGTCTTCTGTTCTTATTCTGAGCACTCCTTGTGTGGTTTTACCCCCGATGTCTGATCGCTCATCTCGAACCTCTAGGGAGCCGGTATCTCTTTCGATAACGTCGATGCTTACGCTGGAAATGTTAGTCATCAGAGGTGATCCTCACTTGCCAGACCAGTAAATCGGATTAGGAATATATTTGGCCATGATCATCCTCCATAGTTGTCCCTCGACGATGGTAAGCGATCACGGACTCGACTATCCGAAAGCTCCAGTGCGCATACAGATTAGTCTTATTCCCCAAAAGTGGAGTGATGTTTACTGTCACCCCACCTCGCTAATTGGGAATGAGAATCATTCTCAATATCATGCTACCATTGAACCCTAATCGACCATTAGGGGGATATATGAAAAATTATGACGTTGTGGTTGTGGGTGCCGGGGCGGCGGGCGTCGGTATAGCTGCTATGCTCACGGATTTCGGCGTAGAAAACATGGTGGTTCTCGAAAGGGATAGGGTTGGGTCCTCTTTCGATCGATGGCCGAAGGAGATGCGATTCATCACCCCTTCGTTCACAACTAACTATTGGGGTCATCTTGATCTCAATTCAGTTGCGACTGGGACTTCCCCAGCATTTACTCTTGATACGGAGCATCCTACCGGGCACGAGTACGCTGAGTATCTCAGGCTGATCTCGGAATATTTTGAGCTGCCTGTGAAGGAATATACGAGCGTTGAGCAAATAACCTATTCCGAGGATCGTTTTACTATTCGTGTTGACGGGGCCGATGGAAGCGAGGTCATCGAATCACGCTTTTTGATTTGGGCCGCAGGCGAATTTCAATACCCAAGCACTGAGTTGTTTTCAGGTTCTGAACTCTGTTTGCATAACAGCCACATAGAAAGTTGGAAGCAAGTTCAAGGCGATGATGTCTACGTCATTGGTGGGAATGAGAGTGGCATTGATGCCGCAATTCACTTAAGCCGGCTGGGCAAGAAAGTATCCGTATTAGCGGAGAATGCAGATTGGGATGCGAGAACAACTGATCCAAGCGAGAATTTATCTCCATACACAGTAGACAGATTAAGGGAAGAGATGCTTGGTGAAAGTATCAGTCTCGTTGGTAAATCCAAGGTTAAAGATGTGAAGCTAGAGGATGACCAGTATTTTATTTACGTGAAGGGTAAGAAGTCATCTCCGTATCAGACTCAGACACCACCTATCTTGGCAACGGGATTCGACAGTAGTTTGATTATGGTCAAAGACTTGTTTGATTGGGACGAGAGTGACTCGTATGTCCTGTTGAATGAGGATGATGAATCAAGGAAAACTCCAGGATTATTTCTCGTCGGACCGCAAGTACGTCATGAAGATTTGATATTCTGCTTCATCTACAAATATAGGCAGAGGTTTGGTGTCGTTGCCAATGCGATTGGTGATAAATTAGGCATGGACACATCATTTCTTGAACAATATCGGGACCAAGGTCTCTATCTAGATGATTTAGGCGCCTGCGGCGAAGAGTGTCCGTGCTAGTTCGAAATATCAAAGTACTTAAATCCAATTCGAGTGTGACTGGGTTATTTCAACTAATTGCGAGTTCAGCTTGGATGGCCTCAGTTTTCGTTTATGGATCATTTACTTCAGGTGATTACTTGCAACTGTTAGCGGCATCTTCATGGACGATTTCAAATATTATTAGTCTCTTTAAAAACTAGTTAGATGTCTCCGCAACTGTCCTGAAACGTTAGAAAATTATTGACTGAATTAGTCGACAAAACATGCGGCGCGCGTTAGCCTGAGCCAAAAGTAGTAAGAAATGGTTAGGGAGTACGTATGCCAAGAGCAAATATTGTCGCGAGATCAACTGTAAAACCTGGGCGTATGGCCGAGGCTGTAGAACTAGGATCCAGAGTCGCTGATCTATTAGTTGAATCTGGCGCGCAGAGTTCGAGATTCTGGGTGCCAGTATTTAATCAGGACATAAATCAAGTATCGATAAGTTCAGTGTGTGATTCAATTGCCTCGCTGGATGAGGTTATAGCGAAATTCGCCACGTACGAAGAGGCAGCCCCGAAAGAAGAATGGCCGGTGGTTCTGAATACCAGAATACTCATGCGGGAATTCCATGCAGCTGAAGATTCCGTGCCAGGGCAGCTACGTTCCACCATCATTGTTGCCCCTGAGCCAGGCCTCGTATCACGACAGGCGGTATCTGATTGGGTGGATATGAATAAGGCGAGTGGTGCAAATGGTTCGATAGCATGGGTATCCTATTCGGGTACACTTGGTCAGCGGGTTGCGATCCAGACTTTTTATGATGACTGGGCTCAAATGGAAGAAACGAGAGATAACCTGCAAGCTAACAGGGAAATGAGTGCTATTTTCACCAGTGGCCTAGTTCCACCTGTTCAATCAGCAATCCATCGAATGGCACATGAAGTGATCCGGTAGGACGAGTCACGATACTATCGCGGCCGTTAACCATAGAAAAGACAAATGAAGAGGTGATTTGTATGCTATTTCAGGTGGACTACAAGGTTTTTCAAGCAAATAGAGCTGATGCGCTGAGAGCGTTCGGTAGCTTTACACAGGAGCAGTTGGAAGGCTTAACAAGTGAACATGGAATCGGGCTCATCGGACGTTGGCACTCCATTGCAGATGGCACTGGGACGATGATTCTGGAGACAGACGATTTTAAGAATTGCGCGCAGTTCCAGCTTGCGTGGGCGGACGTCTGTGATATGAACGTGAAACCGGTTACAACCGATGTCGAAACACGCGAAGCGATACAGAAGTACTACATGTAGATCTCGGTTTCGCTCGGCCACTGAATAAGTATTCGATACTTGGTTGTGTAAGTTGCGACATATTCCGGTGGGGTATCCCACTGAAGCTGAAGAAAATACCATCTCAACGATGGTATTTTCTTTCAACGCGGAGGGCTAAGTATGAGCGAGAGTATTGGTATAGGGACACCACGTTTTCCTTTTGAGACCGCTGGTGAATTCTTTGAATGGGTGGAATTGTGTGAAGACGGGGACGTAGACTCGATCTGGACGAGCGACCGCCTGATTTCCGAGAGCACAAGCCTAGAACCGTTGGCACTTATGGGGATATTGGCTGGGGCGACTGAGCGACTACAGTTTGGTATGAACGTAGTGGTGCTTCCTTTTCGAGACCCTCTTATTCTTGCGAAACAGTGTGCAACTATTGACTACCTCTCGAACGGGCGACTCCTACCTGCCTTTGGTGTGGGTTCCGTGGCAATACCTGAATGGAGTGCGACAGGGCGAAGCCCTAAGGGCAGAGGGAAGCGCGTCGACGAAATGTTAGAGATCATGACCCTGCTTTGGCAGGGAGATTCCGTGAACTTTGATGGAGAATATTTTCAATACAAAAGAGCTCAGATATCTCCCATCCCGATGAGGCAGCCTCTCCCTTTATGGATAGGCGGTTCATCCAAAGCAGCGATACGGCGAACGGCAACGCTTGGCACTGGATGGCTTGCTGGGATCCAAACACCCGACCGTATTAAACCAGTCGTTGATCTCATTAAGGCCGAAAGTCAGGCAACTGGAAGACCGATTGATGAGGATCATTATGGAGCAGGGTTTGGTTTTAGATTTGGGAGTTGGGATGAACCAGTTGTGCAGGAGCAGGCCCAGCGATTAGCTCGTTTTCCTGAGATGGATTCAGTCGAATCCTACTATGGTATCGGTGATGCAAACGACATACTCAAAACAATAGAATCCTATAGGGAAGCCGGTATTTCTAAGTTTGTTTTGACACCAATTGGAACTGATGGACCCGACATAATGCATCAAACCAGAAGACTGATAGACGAGGTTATTCCCGTTATACATGGCAAATAGAGCAGAAAGCGAGTGATCCAATGGATGTAGCATTAGTTACCGGTTCAAGCACGGGAATAGGTGAATCAACGGCATTACATCTCGCAAGAAATAATTTCCATGTTTTTGCCACAATGCGCAATCCGGATGCAGGTACAGCACTACTCGAGGCGGCAAAATCCGAAGGCCTCAGGCTCGAAGTGCTGGCACTCGACGTGAATGATGCCGATTCTTGTTCTAACTGCGTAGGTGAAATAGTTAATCGTGCGGGTCAAATAGATATTCTGGTAAATAATGCCGGGATAGGTTCCGGAGGGCCTCTTGAAGAGGCATCTATGGAGCACATTAGAGACGTCTTCGAAACCAATGTATTTGGGGCTGTACGAATGATGCAACTTGTGCTGCCAGGGATGCGTGAACGTCGGCATGGGACGATCGTTAATGTGACCTCGGTCGCCGGTCGTGTCGCCAATCCCAATATGTCTACATATTCGGGGAGTAAGTTTGCGCTTGATGTGATGACGGAATCGCTTGCTGCAGAGGTAGTTCGCTTTGGGATTCGTGTGGCACTTATCGAACCTGGTGTCATCCAAACTCCTATTTTTAGTAAAGGAAATAATCCGCCCAACCCGGAGTCTCCCTACAGTGAATTTGTGGAGCGGGCTGGTCACTGGTTTGGAGTGCGTTTGGAGAAGCCAACATATCCGCAGGAGGTTGCAGAATTAATTGAACATGCGATTGTGACTGATGAACCAAAACTAAGATACCTCGTCGGCCCTGACGCTTTTTCTATGGTCCAGGCCCGTTCCGAACTCACTGACGAGGAGTGGCTTGATACGGGGCGAGAAATGAGCCTTGAAGAATATGTTCAGTTACTAAGTGATCGGGGCATATCTTCCTATTTGGACGAATAGTCGCTAGGCAGTCTCCTTGGACAAAGTTGGTGCCATAAACCAGAGAATGGATGGAAGTACAAGCAGGGAAGCTGCAGCGGCGAAGATTATCATTACTGCTGTGAGTATTCCGAATGTGGCGAATAAAGGCATCGGTGCGAATGCCATAATTGCAAATCCAATCGCACTCGAAACTGCAGAGCCAAGAAGAGCGACCCCTGTAGTTTGACCTGAATTGATAAGAGCCTGACGACGCTCAACGCCTAATTGAATATCTTCACGGAATCTCATCGTGAAATGGATAGCGTAGTCAATACCGATACCAATTGATATCGCGCCCACCGTGGATGTCACCATATTGAGCTGGTATCCGAAGAAGTACATAAAGGCGTAGAGCCACGCTGCAACCATGACTATTGGAACGACACAGGCTACCGAATATCGTAACGATCGCATGAAGAATAACGCTACTAAGAAGCAAAGAAGTAGTGCTACCGGAAAAGAGCGAAGTAGTGTTTGGAGACTCGCATCTAATGTAGCTTGTCTAGTGAATGGAGGCCCAGTAAGTTTCGCCGTTGCATCATTTTGGTTTACCTGTAATTGTCGTTCGATGTCGGCTAGACGAGGCTCAAGATCTTCCTGAATCAACTGAATGTTTTTTACATCCCGTGTGTCTGGGAATTGCAAAGCAATGTAGGTTGCGATCGTGTCGGAGGTGATATCTCTCCATACGATCTGCCTGACCAGTTCGGGGCTATATTCCTGCACTCCATCTTGATTGTTTACTCCGTTGACTAGTGCGTGATCGATTGCAGCGTTTACCTGTGATTTTGAATCCGGTAATTGGTTATTGTCTTCATCGGAAAAGATAAATCCTGACGATCGACCGATTGATTCGGATTCAGATTTTGTTGCGAGTTGTAGAGACAGCATATCCAGCAAACTTCGTGACCGGACGATGTCCCCATCAGCGGTCCTTGCATATAGGTCTGAACCCTCCCGATCAAGATCATCTATACCTGTTTTTATGGTACGAAGTGCATCTGGTTGAGATAGATCCCCCTGGAAATATAGGTAACCCGGCTCGCCTCCTCGTTGGCCAATATGTTCGTCTAATTTATCGATGCCAATTACCACTTCACTATCCGGATCGAAGAAGTCGGAGATATCGAACGCGGCCTTGAGGTTCAGAGCGGCTGCAATGGATCCAACCGTTATTAACACAGCCAACGGCAGCACTAGGAGTCGTCGATCAGCGAGCGCTACGATCAGTCTGCCCAGATATATTTCCAGTCTTGGTTGACGAGGTGCAGATATTAAGAGACTGTCCGTATCGGCATCAGTATTTGCTCGATTTGACCTGGCTCTTCTGACAATGAGAGACGGAATGAAGAGAAATATAACGCTGTGCAACAATAGGATGGCAACCCCGATTTGTGGCATGACAATTAGTAAGAGGACAGCTGCTCCCGCCGATAGCGAAGAAAGCAAGGAGGCGATTCCTCTGATCCATAAAGCAGGACTTGAATGGGCTGCAGAGTCAGATTGGAATTCTTCAAGCTTTGTGATGAGAAGTGGAACAGCAATCCCGAGAATGATGAACGATACTAAAAGAGCAATGGCTGCAGCAATCCCGAACTGAACAATAATCGGGATTTGTGCCGTGGTATTTGCCAGAAATGCTGCTGCATCACTAAGGAAGGCAAGCAGTAATGCCGCAAATACAGCACTGAGCCCAACAATGAAAGCTCTTTTGAAATTTTTGTGAGTCCGTTTCATCGATTGATACCGACCAATGGCGTGGAACGCTGAATCAACTCCAAACGAAATCATAGCGATTGGAACAATAAAGTCATTTAGCAATGAACTTTCGAGGCCAATTAAATTGGAAATGCCTTTTAACCAAATAATGAGAATACCGATACCAACCGAAACCGTGGTCACCGCCCAATATGATCGTAGGAAGATACCTACAATGAGCAGCACAACTACGATCGTGAGAGCAATGTACGGGGCGGCACTTTCTCCTTGTTCAATTGATTGCAGGTTTACGTCAATACCTATGCCCCATACCGAGAATTCCGTCTGGTCGCCCCGCAGGATGTTCTGAATGTCTCGACTGTATTCTTCTTTTGTAAAATCATCAGTACCAAAGGGGACAATTATCGGTCCGCCACCAAGTGCCTCATTATCTGCTTCAACTGTCACTATCAATGCAGGAGCTATCCAGGCATTGAGTTCTTGATCGTCAACCGTTGTGGCGGTCTGTTTACTGTTGATCGAGAGAGTATTGACGAGTGCACGAGTGGGGGAATCTTTTGCCAAAACTTGTGTTACGGCCCGTCGAACTTCGGACTCACTGGATTCGGATATTGACTGTCCAAGATTTATTTGTAAATTCTGTTCGACTGCATCCGCTACTGTATACAGCCCCATTGTTTCCGTCTTGGTATCCGGATTGAATTTCCACTTGAGTTTCCCCCCCTGCGGTGACTGCTTGAGGTCGTGGGTGACCTTGATTAGCTCGTTCAGCGATTGCTTAGTCAGAATATTTCCGTCGTTTGACTCGATGATAAATCCGATGAAAAATGTGTCACCGGGGAAACGATCGTCGATCAGAGCCTGAGTATCGAATACTTCGGCCGGTGGATCCGCTGATGCTGTACTAGTTGGCTGCATTGTCAGGGCAGGAATTAAAAGTATGGCTGTGATCACTAGGATTGCGGAGAGGCTCAGCAAGCTTCGTGCATATACTTTTTCGAATACCCGTACCAAGCTACATCTCCCCACAGAACAGCGCTTCTTAAAAACTCCTGAGTGAAACTTCCTTTTCAACTCTAGATGCGTAATTGTTTAAAGTCTGTTAATACATGCAGCCACGGGCTAGACTCGAATGGGGGAAATAATCTTAATGAAAGCTGTAACCTGTCATTCGACCGAAGGTATCGATTCCTTGGCTTTGCTGGATGTTCCATCGCCTCTGGTCAACGAGTCTCAGGTCCGAGTATTGACCGAGGCGGCCTCTGTAAATTTCGCGGATATATTACTGACTCAGGGCAAGTATCAGGAGAAACCTCAATATCCATTCTCCCCAGGCCTTGAGGTAGCAGGTGTCGTTACCGAAGTGGCTGCCAATGTTGATGAGTCTCTCGTGGGAAAGCGCATTATGGCCCCACTTCGATACGGCGGTTTTGCCGAAGAAGTGATTGTTCCGGCAATCGACCTTGTGGCGATACCTGATGATATGCCTGCGGCGGTAGCTTGTACTATCCCGATCGCCTACGGCACGTCATATCTGGCCCTCGCCGATCGAGCTCGCCTCGCAAGCGGTGAAACGGTACTTGTTCTTGGAGCTTCGGGTGGAGTTGGATTAACTGCAGTGGAAATTGCTCATGCCTCAGGTGCGAGAGTAATTGCCGCAGCCAGCTCGCAAGAAAAATTAGACATCGCTCGCTCATATGGAGCCAATCACCTAATAAATTATTCGACTCACAGTATCCGCGCCGAGGTGGAGCATAGTGTTGGCGGTGTTGATGTGGTGTTTGATCCGGTCGGCGGTGACGCTTTTGAAGAATCTATGCATTGTGTGAATCCTGGTGCTCGAATCTTAATTATTGGTTTTGCAAGTGGGGAAATCCCCGAAATTAAAGCGAATCACTTATTGGTGAAAGACGTGGCTGCTATGGGTTTTAGTGTTGGTAAAATCCGCGAACAGTCCCCCGAGCGTATGCAAGAAGGTTTGCAACAGATCATTGAATGGTGGCGCGAGGATAAAATTCATCCGTATATTTCCGACCAATTCCCTTTAGAGGATTACAGGGAGGCGTTGGAACTTATCCGCGACCGTAAAGCCACCGGGAAGATCGTATTAAATATATCTAACAAGGATTCTCGATAGTCTGTCTCGTTGCAGACGACTGATGTACCGTTGACCACAATGTCTATTGCAAAAAAATTAAATAATATGTACTACGGCTGGTTTATTGTGATCGGTCTTGCACTGGTGACTTTTCTTGATTTTGGTGCTCGTGCGTCGTTCGGTGTCTACGTTCATGAATGGGAAAAAGAATTTGAAACTTCGGTGGGTAGCATTTCTGCTGCCGCATCAATAGGTCTCGTAATCGGTGGACTATCATCGCCAATTTATGGAGGATTAATCGACCGGTATGGTGGGAGGGTGGTTCTGTTATTCGGAGCCACTTTGACCGGAATTGGTTACATTCTTCTGTCGTTTATTCCGAGCGTGTTATTTCTTGCTGTCGTTTGGGGTTGTGTCATCGCTTTAGCTACTGGGGGGATCTCGGTAGGGATGACGACAGTCACTGTTGCGCGTTGGTTCAGTAGATACCGCGGTATGGCGATGTCTTTCATACTGAGTGGAGCTGCGCTCGGTGGGTTGTTGCTAGTGCCCTTTTCGTCATATCTAGTAGAGATCGTCGGCTGGCGAATGACCGTAACCGTGTTTGCCTTGGGTTTCCTGATAGTCGGTGTGCCGGTTATCTGGAGCCTTGTCAGGAATTCTCCTGAGGAAATTGGATTAGAGAAAGATGGCCTATCTACTGATCCTAATCAAGAAGGCACTGTAGTTGAGACCACCTCACCTTTGGAAGTTAGTCATTGGAGAGAGGCTCTGAAGAGCTTGCCAATATGGAAAATATCCATGGCGTATGTGGTTTGTGGGGTGAGTACCTCGATTATCTCAGTACATTATGTTCGATGGGCCATATCTGAGGGCATATCTTCCACTCAAGGGGCAATGGCCTTCGGGTTACTTGCAGGCGTGAATGGAACTGCTCTTCTCTTTGTGGGTTGGTTATCCGACCGAATGGAACGGAGACTTTTACTAGGTACGGTATATGGAATTAGGGCGTTGGGATTTTTGTGTCTGGTAATTCTTCCTCCTACTTGGGGCCTCTGGGCTTTTGCCGTGATCGGTGGTGGTTCATGGCTCTCGAGTGTCCCACTCACTACTAGTTTGACTGCTGACATCTATGGTTTGAAACAAGTCGGGACCCTGACCGGACTTGCCAACTGTGCGCATGCGTTAGGTGGTGCCGCCTGTGTGTGGATAGCCGGAACGCTATTCGATGAAATTGGGACCTATGATTTCACGTTTATGGGAGTTGTTGTGGCACTAATTGCAGCCATGCTTATTTCATGGTCGGTTCAGGAGAAGAAATTATCTGTAAGATATCAGACGAGTCAATTGGAGACCGGCGGTGCTACAGCTAGTTAAGTTTCAGCTTCATCATGATGGTCCAGTTGATCCTGTGTTGCTTGGCTGGATACGTGAAGTCCTCGATGGATTTTTAGGGTCTGGCGTGGCATTAATTCTTGGCGTGGGAGTGATTACTGTTCTTAGTGCAGCTTTACTTATTTTCGTAGGTCGACGCGTCAGATATTCAAATCATTCCCAGTAGTTGCAATGACTAGATTTCATGATATCTGTGAGTCATAGCTTCTGGTTCGAGTGTGATCGTTCGGTAACCACAGGAACCAACGATAGGATAGCCAACTGCTCCCGTGGCAATTAGTTTCAGATTCTTATATTCAGCCTCTCTGTTGTGATGGAGGTGCCCGGCGAGCATGAGTGAGACTCGGGATTCCTCTAAGAGATTCATTAAGTCTTTCCTATGTGTGGGCTTGAGCTGTCCGTATCCGCCATCATCTAAGGGGTCCTCTAGGAAAAGAGGCTTATGCATAAAGGCGCAGATGCTATGAGCGTTTTTAGCTTCTTGCGAATTCAGAGTATCCTTCAAAAATTCCATTTGTGTCTCATATTCATTACCAAGTAGGTCACTGGAGTCAAAGATTTCAGAATTCAGCCCTACAAATAAAGCCTCGCCTGCTACGAAAGAGTAATAATCAGCACCGAAGACACTCCTATATTCCTGTAGTGCTTCAGGCGAAGCGTTATAGAAATCAGGACAGAGGTCATGATTGCCTGGAACCAGCCGAAGTGGGATGTCATCGTTTAACTGTTCGGATATTTCGAGCAGTGCGGTTCGTTGATCTAGTTGATCAAGATTATTGATTAAATCCCCACATACCATGACAAAAGCGGGTTTGGTTTCGTTGGCTATCTTCAACACGTTTGAATAATTTTCGCTCTCGATAGCCATGTCGATAACGTTCTCAGGGTAGGGATTCGAAGACTCACCTTTTTTCACGAATCCGTTATCGATCCAGCGCTGCTGACGAGTTGCTTGAGTTTCTGGATTTTCCTTAGCCTGATGACTCATCCATCGCCTCATCCCAAACTGCGTATCGGCGAGTTGCATAAATTCAACCATAATCTCCACACTCCTTTTGAGTTGCCTGTCGGTCCGAGAATAACCCGAATCCAATATGTTGATCGCCAAATGCGACTAACTAAGTGTTAGGAATGGATAATTTCACCGGATGTTTGGAGCTTTAATTTGCTAGTCAGTGCTGGTACCTGAGCCCTGAATCGAGTTAGTCTGTCGAAACTGATTGGAGTTCTACATGAATGGTGTTGAGATAAAAGAAACACTTGGATCCGGAGGTCGAGTATTCGGTTGCATGCTCTCCGCAATGGGTGTTACTCGTTTTCGTTCTGCTTTAGCTGGATCGACAATGGATTTTGTAGTGATTGATAGCGAACATGGCTCTCGAGATCGGAAGGAGATCCAAGAGCTTTGTACTATGCTGCGTGACGCTGGTATTGCACCGATTGTGCGAGTTCCGATTCCTTTATCGCACTGGGTTGCGATGGCACTCGATGCTGGTGCTGCTGGCGTACTCGTGCCGTACTGTGAGACAGTTGAAGAGGTGCGTGAGTGTGTGGCTACTGCCAAATTTCATCCACTGAAGGGTGAGTACCTGACGAGGGCCATCACGACAGGGGAATTTCCCAGTGAGAAAACAAAGCAATACCTCGAGAAGCGTCATGAAGACAGTATCGTCATTATCGGGATTGAAAGTGAACCAGCCTATGAACGCTTAGAAAGCATTCTGGATGTTGGTTTGATCGACGGTATTTTTGTCGGGCCAAATGATATGACTACTTCACTTGGTATTCCTGACGAAGTTACCAATGAAACCTATTTGGATGTGCTCCGAGGAGTTATCGATACGTCAGAGAAGTATGGGGTGCCGGTGATGATCCATCAGCAGACTATTGATACCTCCAAAACTGCGATTGAGTTGGGTGCTCGTTTTGTAATGCACAGCTCTGACGCGCGACTTATGCAGGATGCGATGCGTAAAGATTTTGCAGAGCTGCGATCTGCAGCTGGAGCCGCGTCGGCTGAGCAGTCTGAAGACACAATCGAGACGGTATAGATTACAGGGAGGTGCCACAATGGCTGCACCTATAGTGACCAAGATAGAAGTAACTGAGTTTTCATATGAGGTACAGGATATTACCCCTCACGAGAAGACTCGTATCCCCGTGTATCAGAAGGGTAAGGTCCATAACGCCGTGGGACGTGTTCTCCAAATATTCACAGATTCTGGAGTGACGGGTGAATATATGGGTGGAAATGCTTCTGAACTTGCGGGAGTTGCGCAGTGCGCGAATGCGTTGCTTGGTAGAAATGCACTTGCTAGAGAAGCTTTTTACAACGATGCCAAACAGGCGCTCAAACAACAAGCACGTATGGGGATGTCCCAGGTGGATATAGCTCTTTGGGATCTTGCGGGTAAATTCCACCAGGCTCCGATATATCAGTTGCTTGGGGAATACCGCACGAAGTTGCCCGCGTATGCAAGCACGATGGTTGGGGATGACCAGCCTGACGGGCTGAGCTCGCCGGAGGCATACGCGGACTTTGCTGAGCAATGCCTCGACATGGGTTATCCGGCGTACAAGATTCATTGGTGGCGAGAAAGTTCACTTCGCCGCAGAATCAAATTACTTGAGGAAGTCGCAAAAAGGGTGGGCGGCAAAATGGACCTAATGCTAGATCCAGCGAGTAGTTTATTGACTTGGGGTGACGCTCTGCAGGTGGGTAAAGCCTGCGATGAGTATGGGTACTATTGGCTTGAGGATCCGTATCGGGACGGTGGGGTATCTGCCTTCGGACATAAAAAGTTACGCGAGCTGATTAAGACACCACTTTTGCAAACTGAACACATTCGTGGTCTCGAGCAGCACGTAGATTTCGTCATAGCCGGCGGGACTGATTTTTTGCGAATCGATCCTGATTACGATGGCGGTATTACAGGAGTCATGAAGATCGCACACGCTGCGGAAGGCTTTGGACTGGATGCCGAACCTCATTCACCGGGACCATCACGGCGACATGTGATGGCTGCAGTTCGGAACTGTAATTACTATGAGATGGGTCTGATTCATCCTCGTGTGAAACGTTCAGCTCCACCTGTGTTTCTGGATTACGAGGATGAGATAGATACAATCGATAGTGAGGGATGCGTTGAGCCACCGACTGGGCATGGTCTCGGGGTTACCTTAGATTGGGAATTTATAAAGGCAAATAAGCTGGGGTCTAAAATTTATGAATGAGCCTGTGATTCGATAATCTGTTTGGTCAGTTGCAGATGTCCTAAATGTATGGCCGTGTGATCCACTGTGTGTAGTAGAGCGTCTCCTATCGATAAAGGCTCTTCCTCCCGCCAACCGTTGTTATTAAGCTCATCATTCGAAATCTCCATGACTCTTTCTTTAAGCAGAGGCATCCACGAATTCTTGTATGCGACGAGGTCTTCGACGCTACCAACCGCCAGAAATTCTGAATCCCTATCTCGGTCTATTCTGTGCCCGGTACCAAAAAATAGTCCCCACTGCTCAATACTTCCTAGTACGTGACGTCCGAGTACAAATGGAGTGTTTACCTCAGGGATACCGACGTCTTGATTGAGTAGCTCTGTCGGGATGTTCCCAAGAGTACTCAGGAGCTCTGTTACGAGCCCGTCGGTCATGGAAATCAGGCGTGACGCCTCATTTTCTGCAGTCATGCTCTTGCTTGTGACTATCCTCGCGGAAGGCCAAGGCCTCGTGTAGCCACGATATTTCTTTGAATTTCGGATGTCCCTCCGCCGATAGTAGACGAAACGCTCGTGACGTAAGATTGCCCGATCGTGCCTCCCATCGGTGCGCGTGGTTCCTGCGGTCGTAGTTGGCTGTGCAATCCGATCATCTTGCTTGATGTTCGTGCGATTCTTTGATTCAATTCCGAGCTGAACAGTTTCGCGGCCGAAGCCTCATAATTAGCGATTATTCCGTTCGTCTGCATATGGACAATTCGATAGGCAAGATTAGTTCCGATCTCAATTTCGGTCATGCGATCGGCATACTCTAAACGAACATCCGGATTCTGCTCGATTCTTGCAGGATTTTCATTCGCGTAGGCGATGTGCTCTTCTACCGTTCTTCTGCTTCCAGAAAAACCAGCGATACTCGACCGTTCGAAATCTAGTGCTACAGCGAGGTGGTACCAACCACGATCCTGCTCACCAACGAGATTTTGTTTAGGAACTCGGACATCTTCGAAGAAGACCTCGTTGAAGCCGTGTTCATCACCCATATTGATTAGTGGTCGGACCGTAATACCCGGTGTTTTCAGGTCCAACAGAAACATAGAAATCCCTCGATGTTTCGGTGCGTCCGGATCTGTCCGTGCCGCTAGCCAGCCCCAGTTTGATCGATGGGCACCGGACGTCCAAATTTTCTGTCCGTTCACTACGAACTCATCCCCATCCTGAGTCGCACGGGTTTGTAGAGCCGCGAGGTCACTTCCAGCCCCAGGTTCTGAATAAAATGTACACCACCAGGAATCATCATCCGCATTAGCTATTTTGTTGAGGTGTTCATTTTGTTGTTCCTCACTACCAACTAGCATCAGAGCAGGGCCGACCCAGTCAATTCCATGATTTCCACCACTTGGGGCTCTGTTGTACGCCATTTCCTCATTCAGCAACATTTGCTGCCAGTGAGGAGCTTCGAGGCCGCCAAATTTTTTCGGCCAAGCCATGGTGTTCCATTTTCGCTTTGCCATAGCTTTCTGGAACTGGAGTCTCTGATCAAATTTCTTCTCGTCGTACATGCTTTCGTCGGATACATCCTCTGTTTGCACTGGCAAATTTTCTGAGATAAAGTCCCGTACTTCGCTGCGAAAGCTTTCTTGTTCTTGAGTGAATTTAAAATCCATAGGATCCTCCGTACGTGCTGGGAGCAGTGTATCAAAAAAACTATGGTTATCACGTCACATGCTGTTACAGTGTCCAGACATTTGAGATTAGGGAGGAATTCGGCATGAAATCTCTTGAGGGAAAATCTGCCTTAGTAACAGGGGCTAGTCGAGGTCTTGGTAAAGATATTGCGATGAGTTTGGCACAGGCAGGCGCTTCAGTCATGGTGACAGCACGTACCGCCGAGGAGACAGACTCACATATTCCTGGCAGTCTCAGAAATACGGTCGAACAAATCCTAGGCACCGGAGGTACTGCCTCAAGTATTAGATGTGATGTCACCGTTCCTGACGATATAAATTCAGCGGTACAAGCGACAGTTGACGCTTTCGGAGCAGTAGACATTGTGGTAAATAATGCAGGCATACTGATTCCGGGGCAGATCACCGAGCTCCAGACAAAACATTGGGACTTGATTTTCAAAGTAAATGTCCTAGGGCCATTTTTAATGGCGAGGGAAATCGTTCCGGTGCTTGAGAAAAATGGAGGCGGACACATTATTAACATCTCCTCCAGAGCCGCGATAGGTCCTGGCCCTGGCCCATATGATGAGCCTCGCTTGGAAGGATCAGCATATGGCACGACCAAGGCGGCTCTCGAACGTTTTTCGCAAGGACTAGCTGCTGAACTTGGTGACAGGAATATAGCAGTGAACGCACTATCACCACATTTACCAATTTGGTCTGAAGGGGGACATTTTTTCCGAACCAAGGGAGGGGAACCTGACTACTCAGGCTGGAGAATGAGTGGCGAGATTATCGGCGATGCGGCGGTCTGGATATGTGAACAACCGTCTTCTGAGTTTACTGGTCACATTCTCTACGACGAACTTGTGTTTAGTGAGTTAGTTGGGTTGAATGCCCAAGAAATTCAAGATCGATATCCGGTGGAATAGTTATTATACTTTCCATTGAAAGAACTATTTAGGGGGAGATATGTCGTTAACAACAGGTGATAGGGTGGAAATTACTGAATTGGTTTCGCGCTACAATCAGGCGATTGACTCAGGTGACCATGAGACATGGGCATCAACATTTACTGCTGATGGTACGTTCAATTCCAAAAGTGGCCAAGCATCAGGCACCGATGAACTAAGTCAGTTTGCAAAGGGATTTTCGGAAAGAATGCCCGGCGCGAGACACTGGGTAAATAATTTAGTTATCGACGGTGATGGGGATACAGCGGAATTATGCTGCTATTTGAATCTCATGCGAGGCGGTGAAGTACTCAATAGTGCCACCTACAATGACACCCTCATCAAGCAGGATGGGAACTGGAAGTTCAAATCACGTAACGTCAGCTAGTTAGACCGAGGTCGAGTACCTGGATCCCGACGAGTGCAAGTACGATCATGAAGCACATGGTGCCGAGGATGGTGACGGCCACTCGGGGTCCAACCGCTCCAACCTCACGAACATCTACTCCAAGTCCTAGGCCGGCCATTGCAACAACAAATAGTAGCTTGCTGATTGACCGAGCCTGTAATCCGAGATCTTCAGAGATTACGTCCGTGGTTCGTAACACCGTGAGGATTAGGAAACCCGCAACAAACCAGGGCACATAGGTTTTGATTTTCTCTGTGAGTGACGAAGAATTATCTGTGTCACGATGTAACAGCCCGAGGACAATAATCATCGGGCCAAGTAGGAGCACACGGACCAATTTCACAAGTGTGCCAGTCTGTCCAGACAAAGGTGATACTGCGAATGAAGCGGCAACCACCTGTGGCACCGCATACACAGAAATACCCGCGAGTATGCCGTACTGGACGTGATCAAGATCAAAGATTGGAGCAAAGAATGGCAAAATCAAAATCTGCCCTACACCTAGAATTGCACTGATCCCAATAGCAGCTGCTACTTCATTTGGAGTAGCCTTGATCACTGGAGCTACGGCAGCCACAGCGGAATTTCCACAGATAGAGTTGCCCACTCCTACCAAGACCGCGAGGCGCGAACTCAATCCAAGCAATTTGTGCCCGATGAACCATGCGACAGTGAGCCCACCAAATACGGCCACCAGTATGAGTATCAGCAGTGATGTGCCGGACGAGGTGATGTCCTGTAGCGCAACACTTGCTCCGAGCAGCAATACCGATGCCTCTAGAACCTGTTTTGATGCGAATTTGCCGCCAGATCCAAAGGTCGCCGGAAGTGGAAGTAGATTTTTAGCGAGGATTCCTAGGACCAGCGCTATCACCAAAGCATCTATGACAGCTCGGTCAATGATTGACTCTTCTATTTCCGCAACGATCCACGCAATTGATCCAAGAAACACACAGAATGCGATACCAGGGAAGTTGTTTTTCATGAGTGCAGAGCGTACTACGAATAGCACTGGTTGTCCGATACTTTACATGTCGTTGTAAGATTTATACGAAATAGATGAGGGGTTGAAATGGTTCTTGCGTCTAACAAGGACTATCCGAAACTGTCCGCTCGTTCGCTCGGGTGGCTCCGCTATCTGCATCGTAAAACCCATACACCTGACAATTGGGACAAAGACGGTCAGCCACATGAGCATTGGGACAATCGAACTGGAGAACCCACCACATCATGGCACCGATTCGATTTATTTGAATCGAGTTACTCAGTAGCTTTGATGGCTGATACAACACCTGCCTGGCGCGAGGTATACAGTTCAATTCTGGACGAGATCGTCGAGAGATATTCGGGCTACTGGGCTGCTAAAGACTGGCTCGATCAGATTGGTGAAGATCCAAGGAGAGGTAATTACCCTGAAGGTTTCCTGCGTCTTCTACCGGAGCATCTTGTTGATGATTATGATGTCCCCGGATGGACGGCAAATGGCGTGGAGCCTTGGGGGCTCCAGATGGATCCTGTTGGTGCAGATGGCAATCTGTTTTATCGCGGTTGGTTCCTTGTGGTTATGGGATTACATCGGTATGTATCAGGGGATTCAAAATGGAATGACCCGTTTGACGTTGTGAGAGACGGTGAGAACACCTTTTCCTGGACTCATGAAAAGATGGCTCGGTTTCTGCACGACCAGTGGGTTGATCGACCAGAAGGGCCGCACTGAGAGAACACTAAGATATGGCCCACGTGACTGGGCGCAGCTGGTCTCGGTCTGAGACTGTACGACATACTCTTTAGCGATTCTACGCACTCGATATATGACGAGTGGTGGGAATATACCAAGGAGTTTTATATCCCATTTGAGGACGGACGCCCAGTGGGGACCCAGTCACTCTATTACGACCCGATAATCGATTATCACCACCTGGGCCCGAGTGCTAGTGGATTCCTTCTGTATTTCCAGACAGCAGCTCAGCATCGAGAGGATACGGTACTTTTGGTGGACAGTATGGTGGACCAGCTTGGGTGGAATGAATCACCGAGTTTTATCGAGGGTGAACGAGGGATTGGTCCTCTAGTGAGGACGGCAGCATTAGCGAGAGAGTTTGGCAAGAACTCGTTATTTGAGAAATTACTATCGCTTGCTGAAGAGCACTACGAGCCAACATGGGATTCAGAGTCCGGAGAATTTACGTGGGGATTTGGATTAAACGAGACGCACCCTCGTGGCCAGCTCAACGCTATTATGGCGTACGCTGAGGCTGGTAGTGAAGCTGCTTGGTGGCGATTGTTCAACCAGCCGAATCTTACAAAATTCAATGAACCAACGGTCTATGGCGTCGATTTTCCGCGCGTTTCATTGACTCAGGCGTTCTATGATCCCAAAGAACGTGTGCTCACGATAGCGTTAGACGAAGGGTTGCCGGATGCGCGTGGTGAACGGACTTCATTCAGAGTACAAAACGTGGATACAGACAGTCTTGATGTGAGATCTGATGCAGATATTTCTTGGCAAGTCATTGATGACGAGTTGGAAGTGACCATTCCAGTCGGCCCATATTCCATCCAGATTAGTCATTAAACACTCTTTCAGTCAGTTTAGGAGACCCTATACTAGGGCTAACTTTGGATGAGGACTGCCATGCCAACACTAGAAGTGCGAGATGTATCTCTTGAATATTTCCAGCAAGGTCCGGAGTCGTCGGTGCCGGTGGTACTGATACATGGTGCTGGTTCTTCTGCTCGCATATGGGATTCAGTTCAAACCTATTTGGCTGAATCCGGATATCAATCCTATGCGATCAGTCTGCGTGGGGCCGGTGGCTCAGATCGGACGAGAGAAAGTACGGATTATCATCCTTCGAGTTATGCAATCGACGTGAGAGGTGCTTTGGATAAACTGGGGATAACGAAATGTGTCCTTGTCGGACATTCTCTGGGCACAATCGTGGCGAGCTATATTCTGCGCGATGCTCCTGATTTAGTAGAACGACTGATACAGATTGCAGGTCCTGCCGTGGTGAAGGAACCGAACCGATCATCTATGACTTCCAAAACCAGGGCGGGGTACGGGAAATCTTTGAGTCCGGAAGCCTTTGCACACTGGGAGGCACAGCATCTTGGACTATCTGAAGACATACGGAAGCAACTTCGTACTGACATTGACAATAATCCAGAAGAACGATTACTTGGTCAAGCCAGGCCATGGGACGGAATTACCGACGTGGCAGCAACTATACAAGTGCCGACGCTTGTCATACTTGGGGATGCTGATGATGTCGTAGACCCGGCAGAACCACTCGACTATTTTTTGCAACTCAACGAATCAGTTAGGCATTTACATGTATTTTCTGGTGTTGGTCATTATCCGAATGCGCAGGTCCCTGAACGACTTGTAGGTGTCTTTAAACGATTCATTACCAGCTGACCGTACCTGATTTGGGAGGACTAAATTGAAACTGAACTCGCCACCGATCCCTACGAGAAGTTCCGGTGGGAACTATGCTTTCCCGACTGTCAAGGAACCAGCTTCGGGCTCCAAAGGAGTAGTGACTTCCAATCACGTGCTTGCGTCTCATGCAGGCGTCGAGCTGCTTCTCGCAGGGGGTAACGCGGTCGATGCTGCAATAGGCACAATGTTTGCTCTGTCAGTAGTGGAGCCAATGATGACGACAGTATTTGGAGCGGGATTTACTAATATTCATATGGCTGATGGAACCGATATCGTTATCGATAATTATGCTGAGGTTCCCAAAGCAGCTACGCCGGATCTGTTCGAACCCATTCCTGATCATTTGGATCATGGTGTAGTTGATGACCTAAACCTGACCGGTCACTTGGCCGTTGGAGTGGGTGGTACTTGTCTTGGATGGGCAACTGCAATCGAGAAATACGGAAATCTTGAGTTGTACGATGTGGTCGCGCCAGCCGTCCGACTAGCTACCAAAGGATTCCCAGTGAGTCCCTACCTGAAGCAGAGCATCATAAATGCTGAGTCTGGATTAAGACGCTTTACGGATAGTCAAAAGGTATTCTTACCCGGTGATCATGTTCCCGAAGTGGGGCATCGAATAATTCGATCAGATTATGCAAATACATTGGAACGAATTGGATCGGAAGGGCCTGGCTACTTGTATGGCGGTCCGCTGGGTAAAGCCATTGCTGACGATATGCGGGCTCATGGCGGACTAATCACAGAGGAAGAAATTTCGGACTACAAGATCTATGAACGACCACCAGTCATTGCAAGGATCGGTGCAGGCTATGAGATTCTTGCACCTCCGCCTCCTTCTTCGGGCGGTACTCATATTGTGCAGATGATGAATATTCTGGAGTCATACGATCTCGCGGGGACTGGATTTGGCTCTACGGAAGGAGTCCATTTGTTGTCTGAAGCGTTGAAAATAGCCTTTGCGGATCGTACTCAATATATGGCCGACCCCTTAACCACTGATATTCCGATTGATTGGTTGATTTCCAAGGAATACGGTCAAGATCGTGCGAATGATATCGATTTGAACCGAGCTCGGCAGTATTCATACGGTGAGCGTCCCGCACCCGAGCACAATGAAACGACTACCTGCTGTGCGATGGATTCTGATGGGAATGTCGTGGCATCGACAAATACCCTCCACGGAGCGTTCGGATCGAAAGTTACTGTGCCAGGTACGGGCACACTTCTCAATAACACGATGCAACTTATGGATCCGAGGCCTGGCCGAACAAATTCTATTGCCCCAGGAAAACGGATTCTTTCCTCTATGTCGCCCGTCATTGTTCTAAAGGACGGAGAGACAAATTTTGCTTTGGGATCAGTTGGGGGACTTCGAATCTTCAGTTCTGTTCATCAGGCCATAACGAATGTGATCGTGCATGGTATGACTCTGCAACAGGCAGTTGAGTCCCCTCGTATTTTTGATCAAGGGCATGGTCTCGAGATTGAAGCTTCCTTCCCAGACGTACAGAACCTTCTCTCCGAGCTGTCCAACTTGGGTCACGAGGCGAGTGCTCCGTTCAAGATCGGTGGAGGGATGAATGGTATATATCGGGACTTGGAGACTGGACTAATGTCAGGAGTGGCATGCTGGCGGGCTGATGGCGCACCTGTGGCCGTTGGTGGAGGCGAAGCTCTCGTAGAACCGACTGAGACTTTGGGAGTCCGCGATTGAGTCCAGACATCCAGAGTGTTCGAATTGGTGAAATATCGATTACTTGTTTGCCCGATGGTGCTGCAAATATTGACGGACATCCATATCGTGAAGATACTGACAGCGGCGAAGAAGTGGACTGGTCCTGGTACCACCATAAATTTCCGAATGACTTCCATGGGGACTCACATAATTGGCGGATCCACAATAATTGCTTCCTGATTCAAACTAATGAAACAAACATACTTGTGGATACCGGGGTTGGAGTTGGCCCCTATCCAAGGTACAAAAACATGCACGGGACACTGATGCAGAGTCTAGGCACTGCGGGTGTTGCTGTAACCGACATTAATTACGTTGTAATGACGCACGCGCATCCGGACCATGTTGCTTGGAACGTCGACGCGGAAGGGTCCCCTTATTTTCCTAATGCACACTATCTGCTTCACCAGAAAGACTGGGATGAATTTACTGGCCGCACACCTGTTCCTCCGTTCTTCGTCAGGTTCGTCGAGCCACTTAAGGAAATCGGATTGTTGAGACTAATCAGCGGCAATGTTGAGATAGCGCCTGGTGTGACTTGCTTTGAAACTCCTGGCCACACGCCTGGTAGCATGAGCATTCGGATTTCTTCACAAGGTGAGTACTTATACGTTACCGGGGACGTGATAGTAAGCCCTTTCTACGTTTTTGAGCCTTCTCGAGCCTTCCATTCCGATCTGAATTCAAGGGAAGGTATCTCGACTCGTATACAGCTAATTGAGGAGGTTGTGGAACACACGGGGCTGATAGCATCAGCTCATATTGGGTCATCGGGTATCGGGTCGGTACTTCCTAATGGCGGCGATTATGAATTCAGGCCGCTTTTTCGATAGTAGGTGATGGCGGCGTCGGCAAAACAGTTGCCAATAGAGCCCCAGCTACCGCTAATCCGGTGCAAAAAATCAGAACACCGTCAAAACTTGAGTTGTCGTATATAGTCCCTGCTATCGGTGGCGAACTAAGGGATACGAGAGACAGTCCAAGGAACATCATCGCAGTAACGGATCCCTCCGAGCCGCTGCCAGCAGAATCCTGAGCCGCGGCCGTGATTATAGGCATCACCGAGAAAAACACGAGACCGAGTACCGCTAGTCCAAGGGTAAACGGGACACCAGTCGGTAGGATTAGAAATATCGGTATGAGTAAGGCCATCGTCCACATCGCAGTGATAATGACCGGCTTCCGCCCGATCGAATCAGAAATATGGCCTAGAAAAGGAGTACTGAGCACTCCGGCAGCCGTAAGCAAGGCAACATGAAACCCTATTTTGAATTCTGAAAAATCCAAATTTTCGGCCATATGAATTACGATGAACAAACTGAACGAACCGTGCACAGCGCCTCTCAAGCCTCCAAGGACTGTATACCCGATCACATGGCGATTACGGACCAATTTTTCCCCGGCCCGGAGATAGTCACGAAACTTATTTTCGGTTTGTATCTTGAGGGAATCATCATCAGACATGAGAGACAAAATAATTGGGCAGGTTGCGAGGCAAATTGCCGCTACTCCTAGTGATATTTGCCGCCATGACAAGACGGAATCGATATCGACTTCAAACATCCCTAGTGCGCTAAACGCAAAACCTTCGAGCAGTGCCCCGATGACGAAGGGTCCAGTTGTGTTCCCAACTTGTGCCCCCGTCAAATGGAGAGATATTGCAAGACCTCTCTGTCGTGGGTAACGTGCGGCTAGTGTGCCAAACGCCGGCGCATGCCAGAAGTTGGATCCAAATCCGAGGAGTGCAACTGCGACGCACACCATGAGGTACGAGTTGGCTGTACTCAAAGTTAGATAGCCGGTCCCAATCATAGCCATCGAAAAGAAGAGGAGCCAACGAATCTTATTTGGGTATATGTCGGCGAGCGCTCCGGCAGGGATATTTGAGATCGCGCTCGACACCCCCTGTACCGATTGAATTGAGCCCATACCAAGGCCAGAGAGTCCGAGCGTTTCTTTCAGACCTGGAACAAGCATCAAGAATGTGCTTTGGACAAAGTGCTTCAGGCCGTGTCCAACCGAAAGTCCAGCAACGAGTCCTCTGAATTTCAAGCGGCCATCTACAGCCGCGGTTGGTGAGTTTTCAGACATGTGCACAATGGTAGTCGGATTTGCGATTGTATGGTTTTGGTCACTTGGTCGGAATACTAATTACGCGACCATCGTACGTCCGTGCTTTTCGATGAGTCCGGGTGACAACTTCCGAATGATCATCGGGAAGAAACAAGCTGTGGCGATGAGAAGCACTGCTCCCTCAAGTAGCACGATAAGTAGCGCATTTTGCGGACCTACGGCATTGACTAGTGGTCCTACCTGAACAGCGGTCAGCGGTCCGAGTCCGATGCAGAAAGAAAGAACCCCGAGTACGCGACCTCTCATTTCTGGTGCAGCTACGCGGATTAATATCGCCGTTTGCATCGTCGCGAAAGCGGCAAATCCAAATCCTACGCCGAAGATAGCCAGAAGACTTGCAAGATATATCTCTGAAAAAGCAAATGCTGAGGCACAAAGAAGGAACCATCCTGTGCCGAAGTAGTAGATTTGATTGAAGTGTATTTCTCTCGATGACTGAGCGATCCAAAGAGAGCCAATTACAGCTCCCACACCTTCGATCGATCCGAGGATTCCTACACGGAAGGCATCAGCCTCAAGGATATCTTTGCCAATAACTGGTAGGAGAGAGTTGTATGCCGGGAAGGCGAGGTTGAAAACGATCGTTACACCGAGTGCTCCGATAAGGAGCCTGTTTGCCGAAACATATCGGAGTCCATCTTTTACTTGTGTTAACGAACTGGTTCCTTCAGCCGTAGGTTCTCGGACTTCCAACGAGACTCTGGACGCGACTCCCGCGGCGACAATAATTATTATCCCACCGAGGAGATAGGCCCAACCAGCACCGATGAGAGTGATAAGTCCTCCGGCGATTAACGGCCCCGGTATTTTTGCTAAAGAATCGGTACTCCACTCAATTCCGATTGCACGTGCTAACAGATCTTCGGGAACCGTGTCCGCAATAATTGCTTTCCGATTAGGAAATTCGACAGACCAACCGATTGCAAGGATGAATACAAAAGAGAGCAACTGCCAATATTGGATATCGTAAAAAGTGATCGCGATGCCGAGCATCAGATAAGTTAACGAAACAAAAAGAAGCGAACCAACCCATAATTTTTTTCTATTGAATCTGTCTATCAGTGCACCCACAAAAAGTCCAAAAATAAGCCGAGGCATCATACGTATCACAAATGTGAAGGCGACTGCACCAGCTTCCCCAGTGAGTTGATACGTGAAGATTCCAATTGCGAGCATGTCTAACCAGCGCACAACCGCTGATAGCCCTCCGGCCATCCAAACTCCTCTGAAGTTAGCTAACTTGAGTATGCTGAAAGCCGAATCGGAAGAATTAAAGTTAAACATTAGTTCCTTTGGTTGGAGTGATGGCTAATAGTACATCCATATTTGCGGCCGGACCAATCGCATAATTCGTCAGTGCGCCGTCGCTTGGGTTAGGATGTGGCGAGAAGTCCATCGAGGGGGGCGTATGCCACGAATGTCAGAAGAGATAAAAGACAGATTTTTGCAATTGCCGATACCAGGGATTATTGCAACACTTCGTTCTAATGGACTGCCATATACGGTTCCAATCTGGTGGCTACACATTGATGGTGAGTTCTGGATTACCGGCACCCATAGCAGGATTTGGTGCAAGCAGTTGAAGAAGGACCCTCGAGCATCACTCTGTATTGAGAATGGTGGCGACTTACCTGGTCATATGGGAGTCGACGGTACAGTAGAGTTGTATGAACTCCCATCATTTGATATCTGGCCTATTTCGAGACAATTAGCTGAAAAATACGTTGGCCGGGGTGACCCGAGTCGGGATGCTGATGTTGAAGCGTTCTTCTCAAATATGCAGACTGAACCACGGCTACTCTTCAAACTCATTCCGACTGTTTGGCGAGCTATTGATATGAGCGTCTACGAAGGTAAGAAGGCGGACCGTGACTTCCAAGCAGAGAAGAAACTTTCTTAGCAGCCAGACACTATGAGTTGATCAAGCCTCTGAGGACATATTGCAGAATACCGCCATGGCGGTAGTACTCTAGCTCAACTCCAGTATCAATCCTGCAAAGCACGTCGAGATCCGTATGCCGTCCGTCTTCGTATTTGATCGAGACTTTTAACTGAGTTCTTGGGCTGAGATTTTCCGCAATTCCACCAATGCTTATAGTTTCTGTTCCTGCCAAATCCAGATCTTGGACGCCTTGCTCACCGGTAAATTCGAGAGGAAGAATTCCCATTCCAATTAGATTTGATCGGTGGATGCGTTCGAAGGACTGTGCGATAACTGCTTTAACACCCTGCAGTGCCGGTCCCTTAGCGGCCCAATCTCGAGAAGAGCCCGTGCCATACTCCTGTCCAGCAAAAATGATCAAAGGCGTATTTTCTTCCTGATATCGGGCGGCTGCGTCCCAAATTGGCATGATCTCACCAGAATCAGCATGTTTGGTGAACCCGCCTTCTACATCCACCAAGGCGTTCTTTATACGGACATTTGCAAATGTGCCTCTCATCATCACTTCATGGTTACCTCTCCGAGAGCCGTATGTATTGAAGTCTTTCTCGCCAACTTCGTTGCGGCCGAGATACTCAGCAGCTGGAGAACCAGAGGCAATGCCACCAGCTGGTGATATATGGTCAGTAGTTACCGAATCACCCAATATCGCCAAAATTCGACCGCCTTCAATGTCACTTATATCAGTTGGTTCTTTGGGAATGCCATCAAAGAAAGGGGGTTTTCGAGCATACGTTGACCATTCATCCCAGTCATAACGTTCGCCCGTCGGAGCCTCTAAACTCTGCCATTTTTCATCACCGTCAAATACAGTCGAGTATTGTGTTTGGAACATTTCCTTTTGGACCGATGTATTGATTACGTTGTTAATTTCAGTTTGGCTAGGCCATATATCTTTTAGGAATACGGGGACACCGTTGGAGTCGTCACCAATCGGTTCTGTGAGTAGGTCGATATCTGTTGTACCTGCTAGCGCATAGGCAACCACGAGAGGTGGGGACGCTAAGTAATTAGACTTCACCTTGTTGTGGACCCTTGCCTCAAAGTTTCTGTTGCCTGAGAGAACTGACGCAACCGCAAGTTGTCCTTCGTCCACTACCTGCTCGATTTCCGGTGGCAGTGGGCCACTATTTCCAATACACGTCATGCATCCATAGCCGGCCAGAGTGAACCCTAACTCATTCAATGGTGCGGTTAAGCCGGACTCATCCAGATATTCAGTGACTACCTTCGAACCCGGGGCAAGACTTGTTTTGACCCAAGGCTTGGATTGCAGCCCTTTTGCAACGGCATTTCGGGCCAGGATTCCGGCGCCCACCATAACTTCAGGGTTGGACGTGTTTGTGCAAGAAGTGATCGCAGCAATCACCACTGACCCATTCTCTATATCGTAGGAGTTGGCATCAGTGCCGACAGTGACAGGACCTGAAAAAGCGCCTTGTTCTACGTAGCTGGCTATCTCTGACGTGGCTGACGATTTCATTTCGGAAAGCGGAAGTCTGTCTTGAGGTCTTTTCGGTCCAGCAAGACTTGGTTCAATATCGGCCAAGTCAATGGTGATAGTTTCGCTATAGTTCGGGTCGATCGAATCGTTCGTTCTAAATAAACCTTGGGCCTGAGCGTAGCTTTGCACGCGCCCAATTGTTTTTTCATCACGCCCAGTGAAACGCATATATTCAAGAGTCTCATCATCAATCGGGAAATATCCAACGGTGGCACCATACTCTGGGCACATATTGGCGATAGTCGCCCGTGCCGGTAAGGAAAGATTAGATAAACCCGAGCCATAGAATTCTACGAATTTACCAACCACTTTTCGCTCTCGAAGTGCCTCCGTGACTCTCAAAACGAGATCAGTGCCGGTGGTTCCCTCCGGTAAGGTACCGACAAGTTTCACTCCCATAACCTGGGGTACAAGCATGGCAATCGGTTGACCGAGCATTGCTGCTTCAGCCTCGATTCCTCCGACGCCCCATCCAACGACTCCAAGCCCATTAATCATCGTAGTGTGGGAGTCTGTACCAACCACAGTATCTGGGTATGCTGCAGGATTACCTTCTGAATCAATACCTTCAAATATGGTTTGCCCAAGAAATTCCAAATTGACCTGATGCACTATGCCCATTCCAGGGGGTACAACGCGCATACCCTGAAATGCATTCTGTGCCCATTTTAGTAAGAGATACCTCTCCGTATTTCGTTCATATTCTCTTGTGACGTTGAAACTGAAAGAATCAGTGTCTCCAAAAGCATCGACCTGAACCGAATGGTCTATTACAAGATCGACAGGGAGCAGGGGATTGATTTTTTGTGGGTCACCCCCCATCTCAGCCATCGCGTCTCGCATAGCAGCTAAGTCAACGACAGCAGGTACTCCTGTAAAGTCTTGCAAAAGGACACGAGCTGGCCTAAAGGCAATCTCATTTGCAGGCTCTGCTGACTCATCCCAAGCGGCAGTCATCTCGATTTGCTCTCGAGTGACGTTGATACCGTCCTCACCTCTCAATAAATTCTCTAACAGGACCCTATGAGTGTATGGAAGCGCCGAGAGTTGGATGCCAAGATTTTCTGCCGCGATTGGGAGACTGAAGATCGTATATTTACCTTCACCAGTATCAAGTATTTTCCTGCTATTGAAGCTATTAAGCGACTTAGCTGGTCTAGGTAGATTAGACATATTTGATCCCTTTCGACAGAATTAAATAAATTTTTCGGGCAATTGCTGACTTGGTCTAGGACTGTGAAATCTTACGGTTGCGAACCATATCGTGACCGAATTCTCGCCCACATGCATGACAGACAAATCCCAAAGCATTTGTATCATCATCCATCTGTTCTGGTCCTCGCCACCTGGGCATTAATTCCTTACCGATACAGCAATTGCTAATTGATTGCGGAGTCTGGGCTCCAGAATATCCCTGTTGGGGGCTACCAAAGATTTTGTTTAACACTAGCTATTTCCTTCCGATAACCAGGTAACTCCACGTATATATATCAGTTTTTAGTTAGTCAAGATAGTCCCTAAGTCGTGTACTTCTGGATGGATGCCGGAGTTTCCGCAAAGCTTTTGCTTCGATTTGCCGAATTCGTTCCCGAGTGACGGAGAATTCTTTACCAACCTCTTCCAAAGTTCTGGAACGTCCATCTTCTATGCCAAATCTCAACTCTAGAACTTTACGTTCTCGAGGGGTGAGGGTAGAAAGAATTTCGATGACCTGTTCCTTTAAGAGTTGGTTAGAAGCGGCCTCCTGAGGTGCGGGCGCACTCGGATCTTCAATGAAATCTCCGAGATGAGAATCATCCTCTTCACCTACTGGCGTCTCTAATGAAACCGGATCACGTGAAACCTTGAATATTTCACGAACTCGCTCTGGTTCAATTTCCAACTCGCGTCCTAATTCTTCGGCAGTCGGTTCTCTACCGAATTCTTGAACAAGCCGACGTTGAAATCTTGTTAGCTTATTAATCGTTTCGACCATGTGCACCGGTATTCTGATCGTCCGTGCTTGGTCTGCGATAGCACGGGTTATTGCTTGCCTTATCCACCAGGTGGCATAGGTTGAAAACTTATAACCTTTCCGGTAATCAAATTTCTCTACAGCTCTAATAAGCCCTATGTTTCCCTCTTGTATTAGGTCGAGAAGGGCCATCCCGCGTCCAATGTATTTTTTTGCAACTGATACTACTAGTCGAAGATTCGCGACCATCAACTCTCGCTCAGCAAGGTTCCCCTCGCTGATTATTTTTGCGAACAGCCGTCTTAAACTCGCCTCGACGGTTGCAATTTCCCCCTCAGTCTGCCCAATCGATTCAGCAACGCTATGAGGTTTTTGAAAAAAGCCTCGTTCACTTTTCGAGAGTTCGACCCCCAATTTATAAGCACTATCTCGGGAATATTCTGAAGCCTCATTCATTTCCATTACCAAGATGTCACTGATTGTTGATAGTAGACGTAACTCGGCCTCAGCCCCAGGCTTGTGTGATTTCTTTCTCCGCCGCTCCATTTCCTTCTTCAACTTGGCCTTAGTTGCTCCATCTCGGACAAGTCTCTGACGAGCTTCTTCAAAATCCCGCTTGGAGTGTCTTTCCAAGACGGAATGGACCTTCTTTGTTTTGGATATATTGTCGATCACTTGCTCATCTAGGTTCCCATCTACGGCATTCCGGAAAATTGGATCGTTGATTCTGCTAAGGACATTTTGTCTTGGTTTCAGTGCTCGCTTGGCTACTAAAAACGAAATTATAGTGTCATATACTTTCCTAGATCTCTCGAATCGTGTGATCAGCTGACAATAAATCTCTGAACTAGTTGGTTCGTCTCCATATTCATCATCCCATTCTTCTTGTATTTCCCGTATGAGTTCTCGTTGCTCTACCGAGCGCGAGAGTCTTTTTTCATCAGCAGCAGTTAACAGATCAACTTTGCCGATCTCACGTAGATACAGCCGCACAGGGTCTTCTAGTGAAGTAGCTTCCGCGATTACTCGCCTGGCAGCTTCGACATCTTCGTCTACAACCGCTGCTGGTGCTGTCTCAGCACGGACAGTCACTCCATTTTCCTGGAGTCGGCTGACGATCGATCTTAGTTTTTCGTTACGTCCATCAGTTTCAGGGATTACTTGGAGTACTTCCTCTACGGAAACAGTGTTGTTTTTGTTACGCCGCCCTCTTGCAAGTAGCTCTTCCAACCCTTCTTCAAGGGTGTCTATCTGGTTATCTCCAAAAACTTGTGTCGTCATATGTCACCTTACTCCTATCTATCTAAGAACCTTTATTTTCTCGATTTCATCCGAATTTTTTCCATTATGGAATCCCATTGCTGATTAATATCAGAACTATCATCAGTGCCGTTTTGGCGGTTTTCGAACTTAGTCTGCGCCAAATCCAAGACCTCTGTTCGTAGTCTCGCTTGTTCGCGTCTTCTGAGGATTTCCTCTTTCATACCTAATACCACTTTGGACAAATCTTTGTCGTCATATTCTGGGCAGGGAAGGTTATTCAACTCTGAAACACGGTCTTCTATCACAACTAAACTTGCCGCATCAATGTCAGAATGACCAATTCCTTTTGATTCACTGGATCCGATGTCTGCATTATTTTTCCAGGCAAGGAATACCGCTTTGTTCAAGGCCTGTTCGAAAAAATTCTCCTCAATTGATATACCTGTTTCCCTGACAGATGAACGCTGCAACAGCAAGGCGAGCAGTTCAGTTTCACCATCTGGTTGCATTTGCTGAGTGGGTTGGGATGTTTTTGTATTTCCACTTACTATTTTCGGAGTTGATGCGTCGATGGCACCTAGGCGTTTCCTCAGGATATCTGGTTCGATATCTGCAAAACGTGCTAGTCGTCTCAGGGCCGGTGTACGTAGGAGTTCATCCTTTGTCCAGGCCAAATAGGGCAGGACACTCTCAACAGCCTGTTTTTTCTCATACGAATCATTAAATCTTCGATCGATTACTGAATCAATCAAAAAATCAAGTACGGGTTTAGCTGTGTCAATGATCTGCTCATACTGCTGGATATTTGTTTTGATGAGTGAATCTGGGTCTTCGCCCGCTGGGAGAGTCGCAATCATCATCTGGATATTTTCAGACGAACCTGTATTAGAAATTCCTGATGGCTTTGACTCCATAATTGAAGCCACACCTCGCAACGCGGCCTTTGCTCCAGCTTCGTCGGCGTCTAACGCAAATATGATCCTTTGTGAATATCTAGTTAGTTGATTCATCTGCTCGGAAGTGATCGCTGTGCCGTTTGAAGCGACTGTTTCTTCAAGCCCAACAGCATGCGATGCGATGACATCCATATAGCCCTCGACCACGATTGCCTTCCTCTTATCCAATTTTTGATCCCTGATTTTGGGAATCGCTCTCGAAAGGCCATAGAGCGTATTGCGCTTTTCATACAGTTCAGTTTTTGGAGTATTGAGGTACTTAGGAGTCTCCTCTCCCATAGCCCGGGCACCGAAGCCGATCAGCCTGCCTTTAGCATCTCTAGTCGGGAACATCACCCTATTTGAAAAAAGGACTCGAATACCATTGTCATATTGGCCTGCCACTCCAGCCGAGACGATCTCCTCTTCTGAGAACCCTTTAGCCCTGAGGTTGTCTAGGAGTTGTCTTCGATCTCGTGGCGCAAATCCCAGCTCCCAACTACTAATAGATTCGTCACTAATTCCTCGGGTACTTAGATATTCACGAGCTTTGATCCCATTAGAAGTTTTTAATTCATTCTGAAAAAAAATCGACGCCGATTCGTTTATAGCAAGGAGTCGCTGATGCTCCTCATTTGTTTGCTGGTTGGCCCTGGAATAGCGTTGTCGTTCAACGCCTGCTAGCTCCGCCGCTATGTCCAACGTCTTGTCGAAGCTACAAGATTCCATTTTTTGAATGAAACTCAATGAGTCGCCGCCCGTAGCACATGCCCCATAGCAATACCAAAGATCCTTACTGCTATTTACGACGAACGATGGGGTTTTTTCAGAGTGGAATGGGCAACAAGCCTTCCAGTTTGCCCCGGACTGCTGTAGATCGGGTACGTATCTCGAAACAACTTCGACAATGTCCAAACGGGACTTAATATCTTGGGCTTCTGTATTTGTCATTATTAAGTATGACACCGATCCTCAGAAAAAGTTACGCCGAGTCGGATAAGTTCAATCAATTCATCAGTCGCTGAGCACAGGTATGTCTGGTGGCATCTCTGTTTTCGGGCGATTTCGAATCTGTTCAGTTAGTCGGGACTCGCGACTGACAATTTCGTTGACTATTTCTTTGAGACCAACCAGTGGTGAATGTGAATCAAGTGCCTGGAGAGTATCCCATCGGATGCCGTTTAACGCATGTATTGCCTGTGGAGCCTCAGCAAAGTCAAAAGACGGCGATTCACTTGATAAACCCTTCAGTGATTCGATCTGCTCTTTCTCAAGATAAGCAAGTTGTAACAAGAGGCGTGCGATGGAATCAGTGATCGGTTTTTCCTCAGGCCACTCGACAGAAATATTTGTTTGGAAGTCTTGATCAGTCACCTCACGCAGTGTGTTCATTAGGTCAACTCTGGTAACTGCTAGTGAGTCAGCTAGCTCTGAACTGTTCTTTCGGGCTGGTTCCATCCTGGACGGGTTATCCATAATGTCTCTCCCGTCTTATAATAGCTCGATTGCCGAGAATTAGGCCTGTGTTTGTGGGGCGACTAATTCTCGTATGTTAGGGTTGAGGGGAATACAGAGCGGGGTGCTCCAAGGCGTGAGTGAAGACTTAGTAAAGTTTTTTGGTGGGGAAGAGACAAATTCTCTGGATCCGAATTTGCTCGGAGGTAAAGGAGCTGGACTCGCAGCGATGAGTCAGCTGGGGATCCCTGTCCCACCAGGATTTACGCTGACCACCCTAGTCTGTAACAGTTATTTTGAGAACGATCATGACTTCCCAGCTGGGTTAACAGACTTGGTGAACGAAGGTCTCGAGCATGTCCAGCACCTCACTGGCACTGCATTTGGGAACCCGGACAGACCTTTACTCCTTTCGGTGAGATCAGGTGCACGTGTCTCGATGCCAGGCATGATGGATACCGTTTTGAATTTGGGACTTAATGATAAGACGGCGCAAGGGTTAGCTCGTGCCACGGGCAACCCTCGCTTTGCCTATGACTCCTATCGACGTTTTGTTCAAATGTATGGCGACGTTGTCATGGGAGTCTCGAGGACCACAGAGATGGAGGCAGATCCGTTTGAAGAGTTACTCGAAGAAAAAAAACGACTGGCTGGAATCGAAGAAGATACGGAACTCTCGGCACAGAATTTACAGGAGTTGGTCATCGATTTTAAGGAACTGATCGAGTTACGAACAGGTAAAGAATTTCCAGAAGATGTTCATCAGCAACTATGGGGAGCTATCGGAGCAGTTTTCGAATCTTGGGAGACGCCAAGAGCAGTAAGTTATCGACAAATTAACGGTTATCCAGCCTCTTGGGGAACCGCGGTGAATGTGCAAGCCATGGTGTTTGGTAACTACGGACAGACATCAGGGACAGGGGTGTTATTCACTCGAGATCCGTCCACGGGAGTAAATGAACTTTTTGGTGAGTACCTAATAAACGCTCAGGGTGAAGATGTCGTGGCCGGAATACGGACACCTCAGCCTTTGGCGAAGTCTGCCAATTCTAATGGAACCTCTCTCGAGGAGACTATGCCGGAAGTATTTAAAGAATTGGCGGCTGCCTGTGACCTATTGGAGACCTCGTTCAAGGATATGCAGGACATAGAGTTTACTATCCAGGAAAGTAAACTCTGGATTCTTCAATCTCGTTCTGGGAAGAGATCTGGAGCAGCAATGATGAGGATTGCTTTTGACCTGTTTTCTGATGGACTTCTTACCAAGAAAGAAGCATTGCTGGGGATATCTCCTGACCAATTAAATGAGGTTTTACATCCTGTATTTAAGAAACCTATCGGTAAAGCCGTACTCGCGCGCGGTCTCGCAGCCGCTCCGGGGGCAGCGGTCGGAGAAGTAGTATTTAGCCCGTCTGAGGTTGCCATACGAGTGAAGGCCGGCCATGACGTCATTCTCGTACGAGATGAAACCAGCCCGGAAGACATTGATGGGATGCACCTGTCAAAGGGTATCCTGACGGCTCGAGGTGGAATGACTTCCCACGCCGCAGTTGTTGCAAGAGGCATGGGACTGCCATGTGTGACCGGCTGCTCAGCACTCGACATTAACTATGACAAATCTGAATTCAGGGTAGAAATTGATGGACAGCAGATGGTAGTGGCAGCTGGCGACACCATCTCTATTGACGGTGCTAGCGGTGAGGTAATTTTAGGAGAGGCTTTGATGGAAGAGGCCACTCCAAGCCGTGAATATGAGGAATTGATGGAATGGGCTGATCAGGAAAGACAGCTCAAGATTAGAGCAAACGCTGATACGCCATCTGACGCGGAGCAGGCACGTAGTTTTGGTGCCGAAGGTATCGGTTTATGCAGGACCGAGCACATGTTTTTCGGCAAGGAGCGCATTCATTCAGTTAGAAAAATGATTTTGGCGGGCGATAAGCTACAAAGGCAAATAGCTCTGGATGAATTGTTACCCTACCAGCGAGAGGATTTCAAGGGAATACTGAGTGCCATGTCGGGCTTTCCTGTAACTATTAGGCTTTTAGATCCGCCTCTACATGAATTTTTGCCACAGCATGAAGACGAGATATCAGACCTAGCGAAGAGCTTGAATATTTCAGTGAGTGAGGTCGAACGACGAGTGCATAGCTTGTCTGAGGTGAACCCAATGCTGGGACATCGGGGGGTGCGGCTTGCTGTCACATATCCCGAAATTTATTCTATGCAAACCCGCGCGATTGTCGAAGCGACTGCTGAACTAATCTCCAAAGGGATAGATGCTCAGCCTGAGATAATGATTCCTCTGGTCGGAATAGGTGCTGAACTTGAACAGCTGAGAGCTCTTGTTCAGCGGAAAATTGAGGAAGTCTTGAGCGAATACAAAATTTCGCCTGACATTTCTGTAGGGACGATGATGGAAGTGCCTAGAGCTTGCATTGCAGCGTCGGAGATAGCCCGATTTGCTGATTTCTTTTCATTTGGGACTAATGACCTAACGCAGACTACATTTGGTTTTTCACGCGACGACGCTGGTAAATTTCTGCCAGACTACATCGCTCAGGGCATTTTGTCGAAAGATCCGTTTGTTGAGCTTGATCAAGAGGGAGTCGGAGGATTGATCCGGCAGGCAGTCGAATTGGGCCGGATGGAGAAACCAGATTTGAAGATGGGGATCTGTGGTGAGCATGGAGGTGATCCGTCGTCAATTGCATTTTGCCATGGAATTGGTCTTGACTATGTGTCAGCGTCACCCTATCGAGTGCCTATTGCAAGACTTGCTGCGGCACAGGCTGCACTGGGTAGTGATTAAGTTGCTGCGGAGACGACATGGCGATCTACGAATACAAATGTAAGTCCTGCGAGAAGAAATTCGAGCTTATGCGGAAAGTTGGCGATCGAGATTCCAAAGCATCTTGTCCCACATGCCCTGGCTCGGGAGAGCGAATAGTATGGCAGCGCGTATCAATGGTTTCCGGAGTGGCCCCAGATTTATTGGCAGGTGATGGTGAACCGGAAGATTTCATCGGCGAAGATAGTGACTTTGATGGTCTTGATGATTTCGATTTCTGAGTTTCATTAGTGCGAAGGTTAGACTCGTGTGTGGGATAGTTGGATACACTGGACTTAATGCCGTTGCGCCTATTCTTCTACAAGGGCTAGAGAAGCTTGAGTATCGTGGATATGACTCTGCAGGAGTAGGTTTGATTAGAGGGAACTCGATAGAGATCACTCGAGCATCTGGCAAGTTGAGTAATCTAGCAGCAAAATTCGAAAATGAGGGCTCCGAGCCGGGGACCGGCATCGGTCATACCCGCTGGGCTACACATGGTCCACCGACCTCAGAGAATGCGCATCCCCATCAAGATCCGTCTGGACGAGTCGCTATCGTCCATAACGGAATCGTTGAAAATTGGAAAGAACTCCGTGCGGAGTTTGCGTCTGGGAAATTCTCTTCAGACACTGATTCCGAGGTGTTGGCTCACATGATCGCTGCTTTCCTCACACACGGGGAATCTTTACTTTCAGCAGTTCGGCGCACGTTGAATGAATCGACGGGCGCATTTTCTCTTGTAGTTCTTGACTCTTCTCAGCCTGAAGTTCTGATAGCAG
>CAXGQC010000003.1:0-47693 GCA_964011795.1 uncultured bacterium
CAAGCATGGGACGTTGTAGAACACCTAAGGGCGCGCCACTTGCACCCTGGGAGGCCACTAGCGCGATAGAAGCACCAAGCACGACCAACCAACCTGGGAAAATAGATTTGATACGGAGGATCTGGCTTTTGAGATTAACTTTTATTTTCAATAAATACACGGATATCGCTAAACTTTAGCAAGTGGTACTCCACCACTTCTTCTAGACGGATCATCAAGCCCTTCGTACGGCGGGAATAGAGATTCCAGCTCTTTGCGAATAGGATCACCGACCGGAAGAAAACTAGAAAAATCGCCATCAGGCTCTGGGCGTTCTCGCTGACCCGCCACGTCAAAGTTCTTGATCCGCTCCTGCAGCATCATCAGGGCCTGCAATAGGCTCTCTGGTCTGGGGGGGCATCCTGGCACGTAGACATCCACCGGAGTGAGCAAGTTAACTCCTGGTACTACACTGTACGCGTACGAAAACGGGCCACCCATCGTGGCACAACCACCCATCGAGATTACCCACTTCGGATCAGCCATCTGGAGGTAAATGCGTCTGACGACTGGTGCCATCTTCCAGGTAACCGTTCCTGCCACAATCATGAGATCAGCCTGGCGTGGAGAGGCTCGAAATACCTCAGAACCAAATCGCGCAATGTCATACCGGCTCGTCGCTGAGGCGATCATCTCAATAGCACAACACGCAAGACCAAACATTGCTGGCCATAGCGAATGAGCTTTCGACCAATTCAGTATGTTTTCCGTTGTGGTAACAAGGACGTTCTTACGAACTTCTTCCTCAATCGCGGCCTGATCCACGGTAAGTTCATCCGCGATCGGAATTCCGCCCAAACGCGGTAAGGCTCCCGTGGAACCACTGGACTCAGCAAAATTCATCAAGCCGTCTCGAATCCTGATCTCATCTGTTCCATGCGAAACAGACTGTCCAAAAGGTAAAAAAAGCTCGCTCGAATGTGGTTTCTTTAAATCCATTATCTTGATGGTAACTCGGGAATCGATACACGTCGAGGCAAAATAGAAAGAGCGGCCAGTGGCCGCTCTTTCTATTTTGTCTTGCCTTTAGCCTAGTACATTTCACCACCGGCTGGCATAGCCGCTACCCCGTTTTCTGGTTCATCAGTCACCAATACGTTAGTGGTAAGCACCATCCCTGCTATCGAAACCGCGTTTTCCAGAGCCGCTTTGGTCACCTTAGCCGGGTCGATGATACCAAGATCAATCATGTTCCCATAATTGTCCCCAGCTGCATCGTAGCCCTGACCCGAATCCAATCCTACAACTTTTTGTACAATGACCGAGCCATCTTGTCCAGCATTAGTTGCGATTCTTCGAAGCGGCTCTTCCAATGCTCTGCGCAGAATTCTCACTCCGGTAGCCTCGTCTTCATCATCGAATTCTAAGGCGTCCAGTTTTTCAACGGAATTGAGGAATGCTACCCCACCACCAGGCACGATGCCTTCATCGACTGCTGCTCGTGTGGCGGATAAAGCATCTTCCACTCGGTGCTTCTTTTCAGTCAGCTCGACTTCAGTAGCCGCCCCAACTTTAATAATCGCGACAGAACCTGACAATCGTCCGATTCTTTCCTCTAACTTCTCTTTATCCCAGTCTGAAGTGGCATTGTTTAATTGTCCACGTATCATCATGGTTCGTCCTTCAACGGAATCTTCCGTCCCACCACCTTCTATGAGTGCACAGTCTTCTTTGGTTACGACAACTCGGCGTGCCCTACCGAAATCTTCAACCGAAACCGTGTCATCCAAATTCCGGTTAAGCTCACCCGAGATCAACGTTGCTCCTGTGAAGGCAGCGATATCACCAAGATTTTCCTTACGTCTATCACCGAATCCAGGAGCCTTAACAGCCACCACATTGATCGCGCCTCGCAGTTTATTCACTGCAAGAGTAGCCAAGGCCTCACCATCTACATCTTCCGCGATAACTAAAAGATCTTTCGATACCTGCAGCTGTTTTTCCAACCACGGCAAAATGTCATTCACTGATGAAAGTTTCTGATCAGTAACCAAAATGTACGGATCTTCAATTACTGATTCCATTCGTTCAGGGTTAGTTACAAAATATGGAGAAATATATCCACGGTCGAAGGACATACCTTCTACATATTCAATTTCTGTTTCAACCCCACGGCCCTCTTCAATTGTGATCACGCCGTCTTTGCCTGCCTGTTCCATGACCTCACCTATGAGATCTCCAATCTCGGCTGAAGCTGCCGAGATTGCGGCTACCTGAGACATTTGCTCTCTGGTAGTCACTTGGGTTGCACCATCGGTAATTTCTTCTCGAATCGTTCTCGCAGCAGCTTCCAGGCCTCGCTTCAGAGCCATCGGTGCTGCACCTGCAGCAACGTTTTTCATACCTTCGTGAACAATGGCCTGACCAAGCACAGTAGCCGTAGTAGTCCCATCACCGGCGATATCATTCGTCTTAGAAGCAATTTCTTTTGCTAATTGTGCACCGATATTCTCGAACTTATCTGAAAGTTCAATATCTTTCGCTATGGTTACACCATCATTCGTGATAGTTGGATTACCGAAGCGCTTATCCAAAACAACATTTCGGCCCCTTGGACCAAGTGTCATCTTAACTGCATCGGCCAACGCGTCAATTCCGTCGCGTAATGCCTGTCTTGCATTCTCATCAAAAAGAAGTTGCTTAGCCATCTGTGCCCTGCTCCTTAACTACAATTCCTAATACATTTCAAAATATGCACACTCAAACGGCAGGGTGATCTATCAGAAAATTACGCCCCGCCGAAACATTCACCTACTTAGCACTCTAAGACGGTGAGTGCTAAATTTACCCACAAGTGAGCCACAGCGCAAGTCCCCTTGCTAAAAATTAGTCACCATCTGACCTAGTCAAACAGAATTGAGCTTCCCGAAAATTCGGTCACTTCACCGATTATCCAGCATTGTTGCCCCAATGATTCCATCTCACTACAAAATTCTGTTGCATCTGGAGGTGCAAGCGATAAGAGTAGAGGCCCCGATGTTTGGGGATCGAAAAATAGATCTAGCAAGTTCGATGACAAAGTATCAGGGTTACCTATCTTTTTCAGAAGGCTCGCTTTATTCGAGTCCAATCCGCCTGACAACCCTGAATTATCAACAAGGTCAATAACATCAGCAAATAATGGAACTGATCCACTACGGATGACAAGTGTCACGTTAGATTGATCGGCCATTTCCGCAGCGTGGCCTACAAGACCAAATCCTGTGACATCGGTCATTGCACTCACATTGCACCGCAGCCCGATCTCTGATCCTTTCTGATTTAGAACCAACATCGACTGAATTACTGCTGGAAGTAGTGATGCTGCTAGCTCTGCATCCCCTTTGCATGCTGTCAAAGCTACACCGGTACCGATCGGCTTAGTGATAACAAGGAGATCATTTAGCTGGGCACCACTCGTCCGAACCAATTTTTCAGATTGTACAAGCCCTGAAACAGAGAGCCCAAACAAAGGCTCCTGGGACTTAACCGTGTGTCCGCCGGCCACCAACGCTCCTGCCTCGAGCAACTTCTCAGCCCCGCCACGAAGTACCTCCTGAAGATAAGTAGTATCTAAGTCCTCAGGCCAACCAACTATATTGAGGCCGAATTTGACGTCTCCACCCATCGCATACACATCTGACATTGCATTCGCAGCGGATATAGCTCCATATGTCCATGGATCGTCGACTATCGGAGGGAAAAAGTCGACAGTCTGAATGACTGACATACCATCAGCTACTTCATAAACGGCCGCATCATCAGATTCTCGCAGGCCAACGAGCATATTCTCATCAACTGAGTCCTGAAACATATCATGAATGGGCTGCAGCACCTGCAGCAGCGGTTCGAGACCGAGTTTCGCTCCTCAGCCTCCACATTCTGCAAGTTCCGTCAAACGTATTTGATCTCTTTTTGTCACCTAAAGGATTCCCATAATTACTCATCCGCTAAGATTTGTACCACATGGGTCTAGTGTAAAGGCGAAAGCTTAAGTGAAACCAAAAAAAAAGTGGAAACCCAATGAAATAATTGAAATTCTAGATGAAGCTTATGCTCGCCCGCCTCAGCAGGTGTCTAGAGATCCGATGTTCGAGCTAATTCTTACTGTGCTATCGCAGCATACCTCCGACCATAACTCAGGAGAAGCGATGCATAGACTACTCGAGAAATTCCCATCATGGGAGTTGATATTGTCCTCAGACGTAGCCGAACTAGAGGAAGCAATTAGACCCGGTGGGCTTGCTCCAACAAAATCCAAACGCATAACTTATATCCTTAGAGAGATAGCCGATCGGAACGATAGTTTCGACTTATCATTTCTTGAATTCATGCCCCTCACTGAGGCACGCGACTGGCTCGTGTCACTTCCAGGAGTTGGCCCGAAGACTGCTGCCTGCGTTTTACTCTTCGCGCTTGGTAGACCCGTACTGCCAGTAGACACTCACGTAGAGAGAGTATCTAAGCGACTTGGCTTGATTCCAGCGAATATGACGGCAGAAAAAGCACATGTTGAGCTCGAAGAGAGCGTTCCTCCAAAAGACATATATGCCTACCATATGGACCTTATCCAACATGGAAGACGGACATGCCACGCGCGCAATCCAGCATGCGAAGCATGCCCTCTTACGGACAAGTGCCCTAGGGTTGGGTTATGAACTAACTTCCATTTCTGCGGAGTTGCTGAGAGCGTCGCTTCAATAACCACAGAGAAATCAGCACTGTAAGTCCGGAACCGGTGAAAGCAATCGGTCTGGATATCAAAACAAAGTATTCCACAGGAACCGAACTCAATAGGAGGAATGTGCGAAACAATCCAGTTGTGAGATTGACACAACCAACCACAGCCGTAACTTGCTTAAGATAGCGGGTTTCGGATTCAATCTTTCCTCGAACAGCTGGGAACATCTCATGCATGAGCAGCCCAGCAAGCGGACGATTGATATAAATGGAAATAAACATCGCTGTTGCTGTGAGGAAATCCTCAGCCGGATCTGTGGCAAAAAACAGTTTCGCGCTACCCGTGATAAGTCCGAGGATGGCGCCACCAAAAAATAGGGCGCCAAACAGAAACAATAACCAACGTAGTCGAACTCTATTTCGAGTAAGAAACAGCACATAAATACCAGAAATAACAGCCACGATAATCCCGAGACGTTCATCCCGATCCACTGCATAGGAGATAAAAGGGATAGGAAGAATTGAGAACAGTACCGTCCTATCAAGACGGATTAATTCCCGCATAGATATGCTAGCTAAACCAGATTTGGAGCCGTCAATACCCTCATTTGATCGTGTGCCCATCTCACAATCTTTACTACTCATCATCTCCTTCTTGCTCTAGAACGAACGCCATTTCTTGATTTGATCGCCAGCTACCAAACTTATGACCTGTCTCTGGCTCAATCCCTACTGTACTAAAGCCCATTTTTTTATGCAGATTAATTGATGCTACATTCTCGGAATCTATCCAAGCTACGAGAACATGTAGACCGTAGTCTCTTGCGGCTTGAATTAGTGCGTCAAGAAGGGAAGTCCCGATACCTTGCCCTTGAAATTTCTCGTCCACATAAACAGTACTCTCACGAGTATAACGGTACCCTCCCCGGGCTCCCCGATATTTGGTGAGATAGGCAAAGCCCGCAATAACCCCCTGCTCCGAATAGACAAGGATCGGCTCACCATTTTCAGCCGTGTGCTCAGCGAACCATTCGAGACGTTCGGGCTCGTCCCATTCCGTCAGGTGCCAAGTGGCAGTTCCTTCACGGATCTCGCGATTATAAATCGCATTAATGTTTGGCATGTCTTCTTTGTTCGCCAGCCTAATCTCTGTGGTCATAGAGGGTATAATACGGAATCTCTGCTAATCGTGCGGAGTGTAGCTTGATAAAGAGAGGGCGAAGCATGCAAAATCCTCCATCAGATCTCATGTGGATTGAACGCGGGAATATAACCTCTCCCTCAGGTTTTTCGGCCGACGCCATTTTTTCCGGCGTTAAAACTTACGGGGAAGAGCCTAAATTCGATCTCGGCATATTACTCAGCGAGGATGAGTGTACTGTCGCCGGAGTATTCACTCAAAATTCAGTAACAGGATGGCCGGTTCAGCGATCTCGTGAGTTGCTAGCAAAAAATACTAACTTCAAAGGGCTGATCGTCAACTCTGGCAACGCTAATACTATGACCGGCCCTCAGGGGAAGATTGACGGCGAAGATATGTGCATACAGGCCGCTACGCTCTCAAACACGCTCCCTTCGAAAATCCTCAATGCGTCGACCGGTGTGATAGGACGTCGTCTCCCGATGGCAACTATTTCGACAGGAATTCAATCCCTCCAACCCAGCGCCTCCGGAGGACATAACTTCGCACGATCGATCATGACTACTGACACGAAGGTAAAAGAGTGTGCGATTCGTTTTTCAGTAGAAAATCAAGAATACATAATTGGAGGATGTGCCAAAGGTTCTGGGATGATTCACCCAAATATGGCAACGATGTTCGGATTCATTACAACCGACGCCAATGTCGATCCTTCTTGGATGCAAGATACCCTAAAAGTCACGGTAGACCAGACATTCAACATGCTCGATATCGATATGGATACGTCCACCAGCGACACAGTATTGATGCTCGCATCCCAAAAAGTCGGCAGCCCAATAGATGATGAGCATCCGGCTGCGGGATCGTTTAAAAATGCTCTCTACTTGCTCTCAGAGAAATTAGTTCGAGACCTCGCCGCGGATGGTGAGGGGGCAACGAGCCTCATCCAAGCTCAAGTTAAAGGTACGTCCTCGTTACAGTCGGCACGGAACATTGCTCGAACAATCGTTTCATCACCGCTTATTAAAACCATGGTCACAGGCAATGATCCCAACTGGGGTAGAGTATTGATGGCAATTGGGCGAGCCGAATCTGAAATCGATACTAATACCATTTCAGTCAATATTTCTGGGACGACTGTTTTTGAGAACGGGGCACCACGTGATATCGATCTAAACAAACTGTCACAGTCCATGGATACCGATGAAGTGATTATTGATGTAGCGGTTGGTAATGGGATTTTCGAAGCAACGGCGTGGGGTTGCAATTTAACTGACGAGTACGTTCATATTAACGCTGATTACACAACGTAAAGAGGCAAAATGTCTACAATTACTGAAATCCTGACCGTAGTAAAAATAGGAGGTTCCACCCTCGGCGCGAATGACACAACCCTCACGGATATTCTTGAACTATCTGATACGCAAAGGAAATTCGTAATCGTGCATGGCGGGGGAGCGCTGATCACTGAAATGCTTTCTCGATTAGAAATAGACACCGAATTCATAGAGGGTCTCCGCTCTACCCCGAAGGAGGCGATAGACATCGTGATAGCCGTTCTCTGCGGAATAGTTAATACCCAACTCGTGACTGCAATTAACGACCTCGGCGGCAGAGCAGTTGGCATAACTGGTGCAGACACCAATCTATTCCAAGCTAAGCAACTGCGAGAAGAATTAGATTTTGTCGGCACAGTCAGTAAAGTTAATCCTGAATTGGTGATTAACCTCATTGAAAATGATTATCTCCCTGTCGTCGCGCCTGTAGGAGTGTCAATAGGCGCCCATTGGAATATCAATGCTGATTCAGCGGCGGCGGCTTTGGCACGGGCGATTGGTGCGGATGAGCTTGTCTTTATGACAGACGTCGATGGAGTTTCTGACGAAAATGGGAATGTGCTGACTGATATCACAGAATCACAGATCCGGGATCTGCAGGAAACAAAAGTACTCACTGGAGGTATGATTCCCAAAATAGAGGCATGTCTGGATGCGGCGGGAGATGGCATCGATACTCGGATAGCTAATGGCACTATTCAAGGTAGTCTCGTAGAGGCGCTTTCAGGGAACATTGGTACCAGGATTAGCTGATTCAAATTTCAAGAAAAGGTGTTAACTTGTTTTCACCCCAACACGTGAGAAAATGGTATACACACATTTAGCGTTAAGGAATTCATTCAATGGGCTTTTTTAATGACAGAGACGACTTGGGGCCACCGCCAGATATGTTTCGATTTGGTAGAGGTGAAGGTTCTGGGTCAATATCGGTTAAATGGTTTTTAGTCGCGGGGCTAGCAATATTATCGTTCATCGGACTCAGTACCGGCAAAACTATATTTGCGAATGTGCTGTGGTTTGAATCAGTCGGCTTCCAGGGAGTCTACTCGACTCTGATCGTCACAAAGTTAGTACTCTTTGCCATAGGATTCGCTATAGCGGCAACTCTACTTGGGCTAAATGTCTGGCTGGCGAAACGTTTCGCTCCTGATGCGTCGAGCCAGTTAATTGAGGAGGGAATAAACCCGCAGTCCTTAAACACAATCCTAACCGTCATAGCAAGTGCCATAACAATTTTCTTGGCGATTCTGTTTGGCGTTGCTCTGTCGTCAGGCTGGGAGCAGGTGCTGCTCTGGTCAAATGGTGTGGCGTTCAACTTGGAGGACGCACAATTCGGCAAAGATCTTTCGTTTTACACTTTTGACCTACCATTTTTTAGGCTACTCCACGGATGGGTCACCTGGCTGATAATTATCAGTGGTGTTTTGGCAGGCGCAATATACGGATTGGCACTATTTGGGAGTTCAGTCGGACAATTCAGCATGTCGCTCTCCCGTCCAATGCGAGCTCATGTTTCTGTTCTAGCTGGACTTTTATTATTAATGTTCACTCTCGGAACATACTTTGACATATTTGATCTAGTGAATAAGCCTGGCGGCATCATTTATGGCGCAACATACTCAGATGTAAATGCCAGACTTCCCGCGATGTACATAATTATTTTGCTCGGGTTATTCGCGGGGGTAGTCACTATTGCAAATGCTTTCCTTGCAAAATCTGGCTTTCAGGCCCCTATCTTCGCCGTGGGAATTTGGATAGCAGCAAGTGTGATCGGTGGAGCTATATATCCTTCCACGGTCCAAAGCCTACAAGTAAGCCCAAACGAGAGGGCCAAAGAAGAGACGTACATAGCCCGAAATATCGCTGCTACACGTTATGCCTACGGCCTAGACGGAATAGACGAAAGGCAATACCCAGCTAATGAAACGGTCACTCCTAGTGAGTTTGCCGCGAACCCTAAAACATTAAAAAATGTGCGATTACTCGATCCAATCCCGGTGCGAGACACCTTTAATCAAATTCAGGGTATCCGGCAACTCTATTTGTTTAAGGATGTGGATGTCGATCGGTACGAGATTGATGACGAAATCCGGCAGGTCATGATTAGTGCTCGGGAACTAGATATTCAACGAGCTCCCGACAGCAACTGGACACGCGAAAGGCTTCAGTACACACACGGCTATGGTGCCGTGATTTCCCCAGTCAATGAATTCGTCGTAGATGAGGGGCTGCCTGTACTGTGGACCAGTGACATTCCTCCCGTCTCTGACGTCTTACCACTTAGTGAAACCGGTGCTCGAATATATTTTGGGGAACTCACTAATCATCCTGTAGTTGGTAATTCGAATGAACCCGAATTTGATTATCCTGAAGGTGAAGGGAATGTCACCACTCGTTATCAAGAAGATCGCGGAATACAGCTGAATTCGCTTGCCAAAAGACTCGCGTTGGCTTGGGAGTTGTCCGATTGGAATCTCTTGATTTCAGGTCAGATAACCTCAGAGTCCAGACTACTGATGAAGAGGAACATCAAAGAACGAATTGATGCTGTTGCACCTTTTGTCATGATGGACAGTGACCCTTACCTAGTAACAATCGATGAGGAACTTGTCTGGATTGTTCCAGGTTACACCTCGACAAATGCAATCCCATACTCTCAACCGAGGGGCAACGGAGCGATAAACTATATCCGTAATTCTGTCGTAACCACTGTCGATGCACAGACCGGGGACATTACCTTCTATCTCATTGATGAGGTTGATCCAATAATAAATTCTTGGGCGAAAATCTTTCCAGATTTATTCACTTCACAGGATGAAATGCCGGCTTCAATTCGAGAGCACTTGCGGTATCCGCCTGACTTATTCAAGCTGCAAAGAGATTTATATCTCAGATACCACATCACTGATCCAACCGTATTTTTCCTCTCTGAAGATCTGTGGAATATTCCAACTGAACGATTCCACCGGACCGAACAGCCAGTTGAACCATACTTTGTGTTAATGACACTACCGGACAAAGAAAATAATGCAGTGGTGGAGGAACAGGTCGAGTTCGTGCTGATGACGCCCTTCACTCCACTTAACCGAAGAAACACAATTGCCTGGTTGGCGGGACGGTCAGATGGCGAGCATTACGGAGACTTAGTGTCATACCGTTTCCCCACTGATTCAAATGTGTTGGGACCAGGACAAATCGAGAGTCTCATCGATCAAGATCCGGTCATTGCACAGCAGCTTACACTCTGGGATCAGGCCGGTTCTGAAGTGATCCGTGGCAATTTGTTGATGATTCCAGTGGGTTCTTCTTTCCTTTTCGTTGAACCTATTTATCTGCAAGCTGAGGCATCAAGACTTCCACAGCTACAGCGTGTCGTGGCAGCGAATGGAAACCAGATCGTCATGGAAAAGACTCTTCCACTTGCCATTGAAGTTCTCCTCGGTCAGCGTCCATCCTCTTTGGATGGCAAGATCCTACAAAATCAGGATGGCGATACAGGTGGCGCAGATCAGCAAGATAGCCCAGTTATTACCTCTGGTCTTGATCTCAGCGATCTCCTAAATGATGCAAAACTTTCTACCGAGCAGCTCGAGAAAGAAATCGCTAAACTACGAGAACTGATAGACGCCCTGCAAGAGGCACTTGAGCAAGTGGGAGAATAGCACTTCAGGCCGACGGGCCGATTCCCAGAAAGGTCCATACTGATGACATCCATACCAGAGCGCGAAGCCAAAGTGCATATGAATATGTTCCGGCGCCCACCGATGACTCTTGTTAAAGGTCAGGGTGCCCGCGTGGAGGATAGTGATGGTAAGACTTACGTTGATTGTGTAGCGGGAATTGCAGTGGATGCTCTTGGTCACGGCCACCCTGGTTTAGCAGAGGTGATCGCGGAACAGGCTAAATCGCTTATTCACGTCTCGAACCTCTACTATACGGAGCCTCAGATCAATCTTGCTGAGATGCTCGTGAATGCCAGTGGCCTCGACAAAATGTTCTTCGTCAACTCTGGTGCAGAGGCGAACGAGGGAGCTATAAAACTTGCCCGCAAGTGGGGTATACAAAATAGAGACGGTGCTTACACGATACTCTCCACTGAAAATAGCTTTCACGGCAGAACGATGACGACAGTAGCCGCGACTGGTACGCCGGCTTATAGGGAGCCATTCGGTCCCCCTACTCCCGGGTTTGATTTCGTTGCCTACAACGATTTCGAGGCTTTGAAGGAAAAAGTTGATGCTCAAACAGCCGCAATTCTGTTGGAACCAATACAGGGCGAAGGCGGTGTTAATGTCCCTGATGATAGTTATCTTCAGAAAGTACGGGAGCTCTGCGACAGAGAAAATATATTACTGATACTTGATGAGGTTCAGACTGGATGTGGACGTACAGGAAAGATGTTTGCCTTTGAACACTATGGGATTAAGCCAGATATTATGACCCTTGCCAAGGGACTTGGCGGCGGCGTCCCAATCGGTGCAGTGCTCGCGAACGAAAAGGCCGCAGTTTTTCAACCAGGGGATCATGGTTCTACATTCGGAGGAAACGTATTAGCTTGCGCTGCCTCGGCTTTCGTAGTAGATCAAATCCTAAATCAAGGCGTGCTCGAAACAGCAAATGCCCGTTCGGAATACATGGATAAGAAAATTGCCGAACTCGAAGATCGGTCAGACCTGGTAATCGGTCAGCGTGGTAAAGGTCTCCTCCGGGCAATAATTCTCAGGGATGATATAGCGGCTGACGTAGTTGGAAAGGGGATTAGCCAGGGCCTCCTGTCAAATCCCGTCCGGCCAAATGCGATACGACTTATGCCGCCCCTTACTGTTACCGAAGAAGAACTGGATGATGCATTCGGTATTATCGAAACGGTGTTGCAGGAGTTCGAATAGTCAATTTAATGGACTTCACCCAGCACCAAATTACCACTTTGGATATTAGGCACCTTATATCGTAGTAATCTGTGTTTCGGATCCTTCAACCCCGGATCCTCTGCAAGCATAGTCTCTGCATCTTCTTTTGCGGCAGATATGAGGTCGATATCCAGCAGTGCTGCGGCAAAAAGGTTTGTAGCCCCTTCACCGCTCTGCTCAGTTCCAAATAATTCACCCGGTCCTCGATACTCGAGATCCGCTTCAGCAATCTTGAATCCGTCAGTATTAGCCTCGAGTGTTAGCAATCTTTGTTCGGCTTCCGGAGTAGGTTGATCAGCAGCCAAATAGCAGTACGCTGCAGCTGTGCCCCTACCCACGCGTCCACGGAATTGATGAAGTTGTGACAATCCAAACCTGTCAGCATCTTCGATCAGCATCACAGTTGCATTCGGGACGTCTATCCCGACCTCAACAACCGACGTCGCAACCATGATCATAAATTCACCATTAGAAAATCGGCGCATCGCAGACTCTTTTTCTGCCGCGGGCATTCGGCCATGCACTAACGTCATTTTGTCGGCATACTCGCCGAATTCTTCGGTCTGCAATCTTGTAAACTCCTCAGTAGCAGAGCGGGCTTCCACCACATCGGATCCCTCAACCAACGAGCATATTATGAACACTTGATGACCGTTTTCAACTTCCTCTCGGATCCTGCCATAGGCTTCAACACGCTCCATCCCACGAACGAATTTAGTTGTGACTGGACTTCTCCCGGCAGGCAATTCATCCAAACGGCTAAATGCTAAATCGCCACGGGAGGCAAGCCTTAACGTACGCGGGATAGGAGTCGCCGACATAACTAGTAAATGTGGAGTAGCAGGATCAGTTGAGTCGTTAACAATTTCACCTTTTTTTCTCAATGCAGCTCTTTGCAGGACACCAAATCTATGTTGCTCATCAATAACTGCTAGGCCTAGCTTCGAGTACTCCACCCCTTCCTGGATCAATGCATGAGTTCCTACCGCCAGATCAGCCGCTCCATGGCGAAGAGCATCAAGTGCTGAATTTCGTTCTTTCCCTTTTGTTGAACCGGTCAGTAAGACCATACGTACATTCCGATCGAACCCTGGCGTTTGTACCATGCCTGCCAAAACTTCAGATTCGTCATCGGACCGACTCATCAGTTTGAGAAGAGTTCTATAGTGTTGCTCAGCTAGCACCTCAGTCGGTGCCATCAATACTGCCTGGAATCCGTTCGCCACAGCCGAAAGCATTGCTGACAACGCCACCACCGTTTTCCCAGAACCAACATCACCCTCTAGCAGTCTTGCCATTGGGGCTGAGGCCGAGATATCTTCCTGTATCTCTGATAAGGCCCGACTCTGAGCCGTGGTTAATGTAAAGGGTAATTCATTCATAAAGGCCTCTGCTGGTGAATGATCCACAAAGGGGTGCCCGTTCCCTTGTACCCACTGGTTCCTACGGTCGATTGCCTGCAGTTGGTTAACAAGGAGCTGGTCGAAACTTATCCGACGTTGAGCAAGCATGAGCATCTCTTCTGAAGGAGGAAGATGCCAATTCAAAATAGCCTCCTGAAGCGGCATCAAATCTCGTCCCTTCCGAATTTTTTCCGGAAGAGGATCATCTACTCTGTTCAAAAATTTTTCCAGAATACGCGACAGTGCGCCTCTGACCTTTTGTTGTGAGATACCTTCAGTGAGTCCGTATACTGGAGCATATCTGCCAGCTATACGACCCTGAGCTTCGTCTGCATCCAATTTTTCAATTTCAGGTGCTTGAAATTCTAAGGAACGCCCTTTGAGCTTAACTCTTCCGGCTAAAGCAACATCGGCACCAGTAGGCATCCTTTGTGCAATCTGTGACTGATTTCGGAACAAATTAAACCAAATTGCTTTTACAGGCCTCCCCTCAACATCATTCAATACGGCCTCAGCGAAAAACAGACCTCTCTTTGTTTTTCGTACATAAGTTCGTCTTACTGTCCCTCTAAAGGTTTGCGTAGAATCAGGAATCAACTCAGTAGCTTTTGTGACCACAGTGGAATAGTCATTGTGTGCCCTTGGAAAGTAGTACAAGGCATCTCGTATGGTATGAATCTCTTTTGAATCCGCAAGTTTTTTGAGGTCGGTTTTCGTTAGTCCCGATCCAGCCACACTTAACGACATATCAAGTCCAAGATCGCCTGGTGGTATGTTTTTCTTGACAGATGTTCGTTCAGACCGTGATTTCGAACCGCGAGTCCCGGCAGCCCGTTTCTTAGCTGTTCCGGAGGTACTGGACTTTGGAACAACGCTTACTTCTTCTTGTAGTTCAGATTCTATAGTCGCCAAAGCACGCTTCAGCCAAAGTTTGCGGTCGCTAATTCCCCATCCTGCGTAGCCTGAGGATGGAAGATTCCGATAGATCTTCCGAATGACTGACTCTCGAGGCTCGCCGCGAATGGAAGCGCGCATTATTGCGTCAATACCACCAGCCAGATCGTTGGTGGCACCAGATTCTCCTTCGTTCTGAAGGACTGACCATAACCAATTCAAATCCGTTGACACGGATCATTTCCTCACTCTTTAGCCGGCACCCAGTGCAGACCAACAGTGCCAGGACCGAGGTGAACGCCAAGTACAGGCGTAACTTCGTAAATAGGGACATCCGCTATATGGGGCTGTAGAAGTGACTGCACCGCTTGGGCACTTTCAAGTCCTTCCCCGTGCACGATTGCCGCCCATTCCAGCTTCTGCTCTGATGCCATGTTCACCATAGTCTCAAGAGCCTTCTTTAGTGTTCGAACACGTGTAGCTATAGTCACATACGGCGGCTCGTCGCCAATCCCAAGAATTGGTTTCACCCGAAGCATTGACCCCAGCACGTACTGACTCTGAGACAGTCGCCCGCCTTTTTTCAGATATTCCAAAGTATCAGCAATGACCAGTGATTGAGACCTCTCGGCAATATCCTCTGCTACGGCCTTGGCCTCGTCCAGACCACCACCATTTTTGGCAATCTCAGCTGCTCGCACCGCTGGGATACCCTGCGCAAAGGAAGTCCTGCGAGTGTCCACGGTATCAATTCGAGCACCACTGACGAGTTCAATAGCCTGCTTCGCGGAATCAAGTGTGCCTGACAAATTGCCATGAATTGACACAAATAGTATCTCATCGGCGCCATCGTCGATTAACGCCTGATACGCCTCAGCAAATTCCCCCGGAGAGGGTTGAGACGTGGTTGGGTGTACCGACGAAGATGCGAGGCGGTCAAAAAATTCACCCCCTGTTATATCTCTCCGATCCTTCAGTTGTTCATCACCAAAATGAATATTTAGTGGGATTAGTCCGATGCCAAGTTCATCCGCCATTGAATCGGGAATATCACTTGCCGTATCTGTAAGTATCCTCAGTGTCACGGTGTTCTCCTTTGACGTATTCTACCCAACTTATATTTATTCAAGACTTGCCACGAACGGATATAGAGGCTGGCCACCATCCACTATATCTAATTCCACGCCAGAAAAGTTGTCCTGTATCTCCGAAGTGAGTCTTTCGATATCGGCATCGGACACATCTTCACCTGTATACACCGTCAGGATTTCTGCGTCTTGAGCGTCACCAATCTCGAGGGTCTTCACAAAGGTGGTTATTAAATCAGGTGCTGACGCCACCAACACTCCGTCCAGTAAGCCAATCCCTTCGCCTTCCTGAATTTCAATTCCATTCACTGAGGTAGTGCGGACAGAAGTGGATATCTCTACTGACCGTATCTCTTCAGCTGATTCCGTCATGCCTGCGACAATTTCATCGATGTCACCCTCAGGCAAATATGCGAGTGCAGCTGCCATTCCCTGTACCACCGAGGTGGTTGGGATCACATGGAGAAACCCATTTTCATTTGATGCAGCCTGCTCGGCAGCAAGAATTACGTCCTTATCATTTGGCAGCAGGATGACATGTTCTTGACCAACCCCTGATGCGGCTTCCAACAGTTCGCCAGCCGAAGCCTTACCGGTTGGGCCACCATCCAGAACGACCCCGGCACCAAGATCACGGAAATTCGAAACAATTCCAGCTCCTCGAGCAACAGAGACCAAACCAATCGTCGGAATGACCGCGGGCGGTGTATTTACTCCGGAATCACTACGATCTCCCGCCCATTCTTCGTGCTGGAGCTGCATATTATCTATCTTTATCGAGGTGGTTTCTCCATGACTCACTGCTGCTGTTAGCGCCGGGCCCGGATCCTCCATATGCACATGGACTCTAATCGCACCTGGTTCGCCAACAACCAAGATCGACTCACCGCCTAGATCAAGCAATTGTTCTTCAAGCACACTCAGTTCGATGTCCGCAAGAACAACAAATTCGGTACAGTATCCATATCCCTCATGTTCGACACCTGTCATCTCAACTATTACGTCGTCACCAACAACTGGAGAGTCCGGCATATTTTGTCCTAGGAGAGAAAACTTCATACCTTGGAGAATTATGGCGACCCCCATACCGCCCGAATCGACAACTCCCGCCTCAGCCAGCTTCGGAAGCAACTGAGGAGTTCTTTCAACTGACGCGAAGGCCTCAGCAACCAAATCTTCCAACAGGACAATTTTTTCCGATGCTGAAATACCTTTATTTGCTGCTTCTCGCATCACCGTCAGCATCGTCCCTTCGACTGGTTCGGTTATCGCTCTATAGCTATTATCAGAGGCGTTTTGAAACCCAGCTGCCAACTCTTCTACGGAAATCGATTCACCTGCTGACTCAAGTGCCGAAGCGAGTCCGCCGATCATCTGTGACAAAATTACTCCAGAATTTCCACGTGCACCCAATAACGCGCCTCTCGAGAGTTTCGCAAGCATCTCACCTACTGACTCAGGTGGAGGCTCACCAACTGCGTCGAGAGCTTGTCGCCAGGTAAGCAACATATTTGTGCCAGTATCGCCATCAGGAACCGGGTATACATTAATCGCATTAATGCCATCACGGTTTAACCCCAGCCATTGCTCTGCCAAATTTAATGACTGCCAGAGTTCTGCCGTGCTGATAGATTCGTCGCTCAACGAACAGTCCTTCCATTCGACCGTTACGGGGTAACATAGGTAGTATATAGATCCCAACGAACATAATTCTATGAAAACTAGGACAATTTTATGGCTTCAGGAAAGTGTGATATCTGCCCCAAGAAAACCGTATTTGGTAGATCCATACGGTATAAGCATGGCGGAAACTGGGAACGCAAAGCCCAGAAGAGAAATCGCATGTTTAAACCAAATGTTCATAAGAAAAGAATATTCGTCGAAGGACGATGGCAAAGGCTTAATGTTTGCACCCAATGCTTGCGGACAGAGGCTAAACACCAGCAGCAAAGAGGTGTTAGTTACTCAACCTCTGCTAGCAACTAGATAGAATTCATTCCCTGTACAGTTTTACAATTCGTACTTGATCAGGAGCCGCATCAGTACAAATGTCGCACAATGTGCACTCGTCGAGGTTCTCTGCAACAGTCGTCAACTGATCGTCCTCCCCTAACGCGAAAATATCTACCGGGCACGATTCGACCAGAAGTTTGCATAGCTCCGAGTCTTGATTGATTGACTTTTCGATATCAACTCGGATGAACATCCCATTATTTTCTGACATAAGCCTCAGTCCACTAATTTCCAAGTAATTCCTTCAATAGCGTCGGTATTTCCCCTACCCGTTCAGCGACAGTTATCCCTGCTTCCCTCAGATTTTCAATCTTTGAGGCAGCTGTGTCTGCTTTCCCTTCAACAATTGTACCGGCGTGTCCAAACCGCATGCCTGGCATTTCATCAATAAATCGACCGGCCATAAACGCGACAATTGGTTTCTTTGAACCTGACTGATCCATGTATTCTGCTAGCTCGTATTCTGCTCGACCTCCCGGCTCTGAGTAGATAGCAATTGCCTCAGTTTCAGAGTCAGCATCGAAAAGTGGCATCAGTTCTGCATAGGACGAGCCAATAATCGGGTCCCCACCAATACTCACAGCAGTGGAGATCCCAAGACCGGCCTCTGATAACGAGTTGGCGATTTCCACTGTCATACCACCTGACCGTGACATCACGCCGATTTTCCCCGGCGCAAATGCACGCTTGCAAGATTCGGCCTGTCCACCGAGACCGCCGACTCTCGATTTGCCTGGCGAAATAATTCCCAAACAGTTTGGGCCAATCACCCGAGTCCCGTGTCGTTGTGCCACTTCCATAACCTGCGCTACTTGTTTACGAGGAATACGCTCAGTCACAATAACCACGAGAGGAACTCCGGCTTCAATTGCCTCTAATGCGGCGTCTGCAGCAAATGCTGGCGGCACCGACACAACAGCTGCATCAACACGCTCTCTATCTGTAAATGCGAGCACTGTGTCCTCTACCGGAAGACCATGGACCTGCCGACCACTTCGTCCCGGTGTCACTCCGCCAATTACCTTCGCACCATAGTCGAGACATTCTCGAGTCATTGTCACGGCTTCACGACCGGTGATTCCCTGGATAATAAAAGTTGTATGTTCGTCAATCAGGATAGACATAATCCCCCCAATTCCCTGAGATTAATGGCTAATCTCTCTAGTTGCGAGGCCCTCGCAAATGGTTAGTTTGAGTACACTTGTGCCTCAGCGGTAAGAAATGAAGAACGTAATTTCGCACCCCAGCGCCCGTCCACTTTCGTGAAGACCCACAGAGTGTCAAAGCCATTGTATTCAGTCCCGTCTTTTTTTCTGCGGGACTGATGCAACACCAGATGAACTTTATTTGCGCTACTTTGCACGGCTTCCATCGAGACTAAAAATGTATGATCCCAGCCCTCATCCACAAGTCGCTCATCGATTGCTCGCTGGCCCGCTGCATATTCCTCGGCAGTCGACCACGAATCAAATTTAGTCGCTACAAGCCTATGATGAGGGAAATGCATCTCTGCGACCATTCCTTGATCATCCCGAGCGTTAAAAGCTGCTAGCCATCTCTCAAATGTATCTTTCGCCTCTTGAATCGCTTCTTCACTCATAATGCATACACTCCTTTCTCGCAGCCCAGTACCTTTCGGAATTCGATAATTTACAAGTAACTCAGCTATATCAAAGCATATTGATTGTTTAGCTCATTTAAACTCTCAGGATTTAATTCTTTCCCGGCAAATCCTGCGAAATCCTGCGGGTATCGATATGCTCGAAATAAAAATGCCATTGATTCTCCATCGTTGGCAGAACTGTTAAAAACAGGATTCCACCACTCCCATACTGGTTCGCCGCCAGCTGTAATCTCCAATACTCTGCCCGATGTTCCTTCAGTGATTAAACAATTACTGTTAGGTAGTCGAACGGCCCCTGAAATATGTCCACTGAAAAACTGTGCCCGTGGATTTCCCTGATAGCTCCATACCACTTCATTTGATTCGGGATTAACCTCAATCACTCTCGAATATGACATCCCTTGTTTTCTATGCATCCCATTATCAAAGATCTGGACGTTTCCGTTGCTGAGCCAGCTTGCATGGTGCTGATGGGCGGTGTCGGGTGCGCCGTATGACCATTTCATCGAACCGGAATTGTCGATAATCGCAACTCGACTATTATTTCTGCAAGAAACCAGTATCTCGCCAGCTTCATTCACATCCACACTATTCATATGCGTCCATTCAGCCCTAGCTTCTAGAGGACAAATGGGATCGTTCTCAGGACTGAAAAGCTTCCACGTTTCCACTCGTCTGATTTCCTTGCCTGCCGAATCTATCTCCACGACGTCATCACCAAGCATCGGTGGAGTTGGCCCTGTCGAGTCAGAAGATCCACCAGCAACGGAATCAGATAGCTCCTGAGATAACTCTTTCCAGACTGGGAATACTACATTCCCGTTTGCTAGGCGCTTAAAGTCATGGTGAAAAGCGACCTCTTCATGACTCCACACAATCTTTCCATCCCAGTCAACTTCGCAAAGCATGGAACAATTCCCGCCGATTCTACGGATCCGTTGTTCAAATGGTTCATTTGATTCGCCTGTCGCCGGGTCGAAATGTGGAGCTTCACTCGGAACAAGTCGTTCATCGACTCCGATCGCGAGCAAATTACCGCTATCCAATAGTTCCACTTTGCGAATGAGCAAATGCTCAAAACGCCAGTGATGAACAAATTGTCCGTTCATATCAACCAGAAAGACAGATTTCCCACTGTGCGGGCTTACTAGTGTGTACCCAACAAAACTAAGTTGAGGTCGATGAAATGTAAGACCATACTTCTGTGCCACTGACCAACCCATTGATTCCTCCTTCAGGTAACGTACTGACCGGTTCGAGACTAGTGTAGACGCAACAATCGTAGAGTGATGTGAATAGCGAATCACTCTACAATTTGACTACCTAACACCTTGGGCACTAAAAAGTTTACCCACGCTTGAGAGGGGCAACCATGAAAGTCGACATAGAACGGACAGAATCAGCAGTCGGTGAAATCGTCACTATCACCTATGACCGTGAGGCAAAATTGAATTCGCTAACTACCGAAGCCATTCATGAATTGTCAGGTTCTTTCCGATCGATAACTGAAGATCCAAATATCAGGGCAGTCATCCTCACAGGGGCGGGAACAAAGGCTTTTGTGGGCGGGGCCGACATTACAGAATTAAGCCATATGAATACCGATACTGCTCGGATATTCATCAGTTCCCTGCATGATCTATTTGTCACTATCAGAAATTTCCCTGTCCCAGTAATCGCTTCTATTAATGGCTACGCCCTGGGAGCGGGCCTAGAGTTAGCAGCCTCGTGTGACATCCGCATAGCCTCAGAGACTGCAGTTTTTGGCATGCCGGAAGTCCGGGTTGGCGTCCCATCGGTGATTGAAGCCGCTTTGTTACCGCGCCTAATTGGTTGGGGGAAAACTAATTATTTACTCCTCACTGGTGAGAACATTAATGCCGAGACAGCTTATGACTGGGGATTCCTCGAACGTCTGACCAAAACAAATAAGTTAGCTTCCGAATCGATCGAGATCGCAGAATCAATCGTAGCTTCCGGCCCGCACGCAATCCGAGCTCAAAAAGAGTTGATCCGCCAATGGGAGACACTTTCCCTCGAGGACGGCATAGAGGCCGGTATTAGTGCATTTTCAAACGCCTACGCGACGGACGAACCGACAACGATGATGCAATCTTTCTTTGATCGAAAAGATAGGTGAATTGCACAATCAGGAAGAGTTTGATTCCTTTCAATCCCTCTGATTGCTAAGCTAGTACCAGTTACGCGGGGGTAGCTCAGTGGTAGAGCGTCTGCTTCCCAAGCAGGATGTCGCGGGTTCGATCCCCGTCCCCCGCTCCATCGACCTCTAGGCGGTTAATCGAAATAGGCTGTACGCTGAATTTCTTCATATCAATACCCACGCAACCGGATTCCATATTGAAAAAATCATTCGCAGCTCTTGCTGACAAAAATTACCTTCTACTGTGGGTCAGTTCTCTGAGCTCCATGACTTCATTTTTCATGTATGTCGTTATCCAATCAATCGTAGCTTTCCAGTTAACAGGTCAAAACAGTTCAGTTGGTCTCGTCATGATTGGGCAAGGCCTTGCTATGACTTTTCTGGGTCCCATTGGCGGCACGTACGCAGATCGACTCTCTAAGAAACGAATAAGTGTGATTACCCAGACGATCATGACGTACGTATTCCTGGCTAACGGGACCCTACTTCTGCTCGATCGGTTGGAATTGTGGCACCTCATAGTCAATTCTTTTGTGCTTGGCGTTGCATCATCCTTCATGATGCCGGCCAGACAAGGATGGGTGGTTGAGATCGTATCTGACGAACTCCGCGGAAATGCAATCGCATTGAGTCAGGTAGCCCTGAATGCCACACGTATCTGGGCTCCTGCGATTGGAGGGCTCATGATCTCATCGGCATTTTTTGGTGCAGCAGGCGCGTACTATGCGATGGCCGGATTCAACGTACTCGGCATACTGATTATGTTCGTGCTACCAAACACGACGACCGCCGGACAAAAGCGTGATGAATCTGTCCTTGCAGGAGTGAAGTCCGGAATATCCTATCTCCGCAGCGAACCTAGATTAGGTTGGATGATGGTATTTTTCTTCCTGATGATCATGGTGGGGATGTCGTCAGTCACAGCACTTCCAGGATTACTAGAGAATGAACTCAGTGCGAGTGCTGAAGAATTCGGCGTGTTACAGGCAGTAACAGCGGTTGGGGGACTGTTTGCCAGTCTCGTAGTTGCTGGGTATGCGGCCTCGAAGAGTGCCCTCAATATATATAGCGTCGGGGCGGGACTCATGGGGATCGCGATAGTCGCCACTGGCCTGAGTCCCTCATACGCAATGGTGATTATTCCGGTGCTTCTAACTGGGGTAGGAATGGGAATGTTTCAAACGCTCAATAGTGCGATCATCGCGATCGATTGCGACCCACGCTATTTCGGTCGAGTAACGGCGCTCATCGGTATGTCTTTTGCAGCATTTATGTTGATCGGATGGCCCGTAGGATATCTCGCGGATCTTGCTGGTGAGCGAATAGCCTTCGTTGTCATGGGTGGTCTAGTCCTCGTGGGGGCCGTGGCGCTAACCGCGATCATCTCTAAAACTCCTACACCTACCCGTTTGTCAGCGCAAACTGAGACCCCGGCAGACTAGAGTCCTAGATTCGACACAGCAGATCATCTATTCTTAGCCTATGTCGCGTTTACCCATTTCCGTCCTCGACCTCGCTATGGCTACAACAGCTGATTCGACTTCAAGTGCCCTCACTAACGCTGTACGACTGGCACAGTGTGCTGATGAATTAGGCTTCCACCGTTTTTGGGTAGCTGAACACCATAATATGGATACCGTCGCAAGTACCAACCCAGCTGTTTTAATTGCCCATCTAGCGTCTCAGACACCCCGTATTCGTCTGGGATCCGGAGGAGTGATGTTACCGAATCATGCTCCTCTCGTTATTGCAGAACAATTTGCCCTCCTTGAGGCTCTGCATCCCGACAGAATTGATCTCGGTATCGGCAGAGCGCCGGGTTCAGACCAACACACTGCAGCTGCTCTTCGCAGAACTCCTGACAATCGTGATGCTGAAAACTTCCCCATGAACTTAATCGACCTGATGGGACTATTGGGAGACGAACGAGCTGAACAAGGTGCATGGACACATCTTTCGGCAACTCCGGCAGCTACTTCCTATCCGGACATCTTCCTGCTCGGCTCATCAAACTTCAGTGCGGAGTTGTCAGGCATGCTTGGTCTTCCATTTGTGTTCGCAAATCACTTTGATACTGGCGGCACGATGCAGGCGGTCGAAATCTATAGGCGCAGCTTCAGACCGTCCGTCATACTAGATGAGCCCTACACCATGGTCACAGCTTCAGTGATAGTTTCTGAGACTAGAGAAGAAGCTGAATGGCAATCCGGACCGGGACGCATACGAAAATACGGAATGCGTACTGGTCGTAGAGGGCCCCTGATATCTCCTGAAGAAGCGGCAGATCACCCTGATTTACCGGCTGCGAAGGCCATGCCCAGTAATTCAATTATTGGGACAGCAGAAGACGTATTGATTGGACTTGAGTCACTTACCAAAGCCACGGAGGCATCTGAGTTGATGATTTCCACATCCACATTCAGTATCGAAAACAGACTCAAAACTCTCCGATTATTGACAGAGGTTTGGAGCAAAGATCCAGTGGCGACTGAAGACTCCGATCTGACTCCACAAGAGGCGCTGGCCTGACTTACCCAATAAATACCTGTAACATGGAAGTATCTTGAGTTAGGGAGCCTGTCATGCCAAAGCAAGTTACAAATGTTGCTGCTGACGATGCTTTGACACAGATCTACCGTCTAGCCAATGACGAAGGCGAAGAAGTCATTGCTGCTCGGCTAGCTGAGAGACTTGAACTGAAACCCGCCTCAATGGCAGGGATGCTGGCCCGACTGAAACGAGACAAACTCGTAAAAGTTGATCCAAAAAAACGTGTCACACTTACAAGCGAAGGTTTTAGAAGAGCAGAAAACATGGTCCGCCGGCACCGGTTGGCCGAATGCCTCCTCGTGAACGTACTTGGCCTTGACTGGTGGCAGGCGTATGAGGAAGCTCACCTAATGGAGCACTCAATATCTGACGTGACCGAACCACTTATTGTGGAGCGACTTGGAAATCCAACCACCTCACCGTTTGGTGCAGCTATCCCTGGGATTGGAGATGCCTCATCTATGTCCCAAAAGCGACTCTCCGATCAAAAGGATGGAACAGTGCATACGATTGATCGGGTGTTCGAAGAAGATGAAGAATTACTGCGATTCTTTGAGACTGAAGCATTGCAACCTGGGGCAATAGTGACGATCACTGACCGTGCTCCCTACCGCGGAACTATCACAATCTCCGTTGCGAATAAAGAAATTGTTCTCGGGCTAGAGGCAGGCAGTAGGATTTGGGTGCAGTAATTTCCCAGAGTTAAATCTATACACTAACTGTCTGGGCAAATGCTCTCGGATATTCCCGAAGTCCCAGATTTAATCTTTGTCCCTCACTGACCTCGACTCGAGAAGTCACTCTCACTTTGAATAATGACTTATCGTCCAATTGCACAGTCAGTAGACTACTGTGCCCAAAGTAGTCCTTGGAAATTACCGTCCCTGCGACGGTCGAACCCACGAGGATTTGATCCGGCTCCAGTGTTATCTGCTCTGGTCTAACAAAAAGTATTGCGGATGATGATTGATCGATTCCTAAGCGATTACTCTCAGTAGCACATTCGGATATTGGTAAATCACCAAAAATACTTGTGATTTGATCATTGCGAATCTCAGACAGAAAAGCAACTCCTTCACCAATAAACTCAGCAGCCTCCAGTGTTTCAGGGTACATGTATATATGCTCTGGGCTGTCAATTTGCTTTATCTCACCGTCGATCATGAATGCTACTCGGTCGGCAACAAGAAGAGCCTCTTCCTGATCATGTGTCACCCAAATAACTGTAGTTTCCAACGTTCTCAGAGCTGCAATTATTTCCTGTCGAATATGCACCCTCTGTGCCGCATCGATATTAGAAAACGGCTCATCCAGTAGAAGGATTCTTGGTCGCGCTGCCAAGGCTCTGGCGATTGCCACTCGCTGTTGTTCCCCTCCCGACAAATTTTCCACTGATCTCTCAGAAATAGATCGGATTCCAAGAAGATCTAATAGCTCAAGCCATGATTCGTCTGAATCTCTCACTCCGTATCGAACATTATCCAAAACACTAAGATGAGGGAATAGCGCATAGTCCTGGAACACCATTCCAATACCACGTTTCTCAGGCGCAACAAGCCGGGATAATGAGTACATTTCTTCGGAAAAGATACGTAGCTCACCTGAATCTGGTTCTTCGAAGCCAGCGATTAGTCGCAAGGTCGTTGTTTTCCCGCAGCCGGAAGGGCCTACAAGCGAAATAATTTCACCTTCACGAACTTCTAGTGTGACATCGACTGACGTCACGCTGCCATCAAATGTCTTTTTCAAAGAGTTCATCGATAAGGCTGCACCTGTAGTCATTATCACTCTCAATCTTCGCCTCGATCAGGTCAATCGAAACAAATTCCGTTCTGCCAAATATAAAGCTACACCCGAAGATAGGATGAGGAGAAGGGAAGGCAACGCGGCGTCCGCGAAAAAACCTTCGTTCGCACCCATCCAGATACGAAGAGCCAGAGATTCAAATCCAATAGGACTCAAAAGTACCGTTGCTGGAAGTTCTTTTAAAGTTGTCAGAAATACCAAAGCACATGATGCTAGTAGTCCCCTCGACATCAGTGGGAGTGTTATTTGTCTGAAAGTTTGCCTTCTGTTTTTGCCCAGACTTGCTGCAGCCTCCTGTAGTGCTGGACGAATATTGATAAGCACGGGTTTTTCTGCATTCAATGCTTGCGGAAGAAACAGTAGAGCATAAGCAATGATCAAAAGTGCCGCAGATTGGTACAAAAAATCAAACTGCAGACCAAAAGATACCAGTGCAAGCCCGACCACGATCCCAGGCAAGGCATAGCCGCTGTATGCAAGAATCTCAATAGGTCTTGTGAGAAAAACTCCTTTATTACGGACCGTGATATGCGCGATTGGCAAGGCAAGCATAGTCGTAACAATAGCCGCCACTGCTCCAACGAGAATGTTATCGAATAATGGAGGAATGATACTGATAACCATAGAAGTGAAGTTAGCATCACCGATGAGCCATGAAAGTAGTGTCACTACAGGAGCCACGAGTGTAAAGGCGATAATAAGCAAAGAAAACACGCCAGCAGGAATCTGCCAGACTCCTAGACGCACCCTATATGCCCGCCGGCTAGATCGCAGGCCGCCTCTCGCTGCATTACCGCGGAATCGGAACATCCCGATTACTAGTACGGCCGCGAAAGCCATGAGCAGTATCGATGTTGCTGATGCAGCAACTCTATCTAGCGCACCATCATATTCAATAAAAATCAGCATGGTAAGGGTATTAAACCTCAGTAGTGAAACAGAGCCGAAATCAGCCAAAACGTATAGTGCGACCAATAATCCACTGGAGCCCAAAGCGTTACGGAGAAGTGGAAGGATAATATGCCTAAAGGTATACCAACCAGACCGACCGAGCAGGCGGGAATTCTCGAGTAGGCCTCTATCTATCCCCAGTAAGGCCGGTCGGATTATTAGGTAAACATATGGATAAGTAAAAAGAGTTAACACAAATACCGAACCCCAAAATCCGTAAATCAGGGGGAACTGCCCTAAGCCAAATACACTTAATAGGTCGTTCACAAATCCTACTGGCGAAAACAACGAAATCATTACAATCGCCCCGACGTAGGTGGGAACCGCTAGCGGCAACGCAAACAACAGCCTGAAAATTGTCGGATAAGGGAAATCAGTGTACTCAGTCAGCCACGCACAAATTAGACCAACACACATCGCAAAGAACGTGGTAACCAGCACAAGCGCAAATGTTTCGAGAATGATCGTTATACTTCCCGAGGCAAGAACGATATCCCTTGCATGACTCCAGTCATCACTCACCCGGATGAACAGATATAACGGTGGTATCAGACAAAACATCGCAACCAGCAGACTCATCCCGAAAACCAGAGTCAGGGGCGAAAAAGAAGAACTGAGTCTCATACCAAATATTCTCTTCTCTGCCGGTGCATCCGAATGACTGACATCACGACCTCAGTCCTCCACCACATGGGTACTAAAGGTCTCAAGAGATTCTTGCCAGAATTCCTGATTAATTTTGCCGTTGTCGTCTAATGATTCCACGGCCTGCAATCCCATGTAAATGGCATGATGGAGGTTATCCGGTACAAACAATCCTTGCCTACCAAACACTAAAAGCCAATTATATTGCTCGATCCACTTAGCAAGTTTGCCCAAGTCATTTTCATATCCTTTTGGCATCACTGGGTACACCTTCGGAAGTCTTACTGTTTGAATCTCATCCGGCGATAAGGCTGGGAATCCGTTACTCGCCATTTCGGTAATTATTTGTTCTGATAGGACTTGATCTGTGGCGAGCCATGTACTGTCACCTTCCCAGCATGGAATTTCAACACATAACACGGTGCTTTGATTCAGCAGGTGAGATTCAGAATAATTCTTCGGTTCGGAAATTCGAGATGCGATAGTGCCCTCACCCGGTAAGTAATGCGCATCGAATTCAGTGTATTGCTGGTCCCGCAAAACGAGATAGAGCAAAACCATGGCTCGATGCTGAAGCCGATCTGATGCAGATAGCACCTCCGCTGGGACATTGACCGAAAATAACACAGCCAATTGGCTTGCCGGTATTGTTGACCAGAGATTCTGTGTCTCAAAAGTGGTCCCATCTGTCACGATTCGGCACGCACCTCCGCTAATCGGCTCAACTGCACTAACTGAATGGTCATAGAAAAATTCAACTCCTAGTCGATCTGCCTCTGCCGCAATTGAAGAGCATATTTGACCATATCCACCAGTTGGATAGAGAAAACGTTTCCAGCGGGAGTTTAGAAGCGGGATGAGACGTTGCAGGCGGGATCGGAGCGAGAGTGCACTCACTCTTTGTTCTGCCACCTCTGCTGATAAATCATCCGGCGACGTTCCCCAAAGTTTCCAGGAATAGGGTTGATAAAAATATTTGAATAAGGTCTCACCAAAGCTAGATCTGATTCTGTCTGAAAATGAATCCCCTGCCCGACTTCGACCTAGACGCATTGCTTGCTCAAGGAGTAATTTAAAGAACACTTGGAGTGGTAAAGTGCGACACATGTCAACTAAAGACAGCGGATATCCCAGCCATCTTTCGAACAGACGAATACGTCCATGACGTTTTCTGACTTGCAGTTCGAGCTCTGGTATCGTCTCGAGAAAGTCCATAACCTCAGGACGCATCGCGTAGTGGAGCCTATGACTTCCCAAATCTACACTCTGTCCTGCTATATTTAAGCTCTGGGACATCCCTCCGGGGAGGGAACTCTTCTCAATCACAGCCACTGAGTGTCCGGCGCGCCGGGCCTGAATGGCTGCAGAGAGTCCGGCTGGGCCGGCACCTAAGATGACTACGCTGAAGGAAAGAGGGCGTGTAGTCACCGATGCACCGACCTAACCGGACTCCTGTCTCGGGGAGGAAATCTTCCTCACCACGACTATTCACTAAGGATTAGTCATAGCTCCCGATCTGTTCAGCCGAGACGTTAAAGGCGTCTAAGTTTGACATTAGAATAGCCTTAATCTCAGCTCCAGCCGCACTTGGCTGGCTCTGTGATAGATCAAAGATAGATCCTATCCGCTTCGCAGAAGCCGCATCGGCCTTAGCCAATATCGGCTCAATCACACGGTAGAAGGCCCAGCCTTCTGCCTGGTGAATACGAGCAGCTTCCATATCGCCATCGGCGATATCAGAATCCACCTTTAATGCGTATTTGATCGACGCCTGTATGTACGGAATTAACATCACGTCAATCGTCTGATCTGCAACACCCTGCAGACGAGGTTCACCCATGTGGGTCAAGCCATACTGCATGTTTGCGAGTACAGTGTCGTTCACAGTAGACCCAGTGCCGAAGTCCTTACCACGCTTGTCAGCGGTAGCAAATGGACAATCACCTGAAGAATCACCGTGATAGAAGGCCCATGCCTCGTCCCAGTTGTGAGGAGCTCCACTAGCCGGGTCAATGTTCCCGTCAGCTGACTTTTCAGCGGCTACAACCAATTCATGGATGGTCCAAGCCATCATAATCTGGTTCATGATCCCCTTCTGGATACCCTGTCGTCGCACGAGGTCGGCTTCACCAGCGAATGCACCAGTGCCGTCAATAGCGCTCATAGCGAACGTATTTAACCAGTTTTCGTCACCGTAGTAACTGACGTAGTCATTCCAAATCGCTTCATCACGATTGGAAGTCGCAAATCCACCAATAGTGCGGACACTACCACTGGACTTTACAGAATGCTTACCATTCTGATAAATATCCTTGATTGCAGCGTAATCAATAGCTGCATCTTTTGGCAGCAGATTGTTTATCTCATCAACATCAAGACATACTTTCGCGTGACTAGCTACGTCTGAAACAGGTGTATAGCCTCCCATTGGTCCACTAGCTTCTGCTGAAGAATCGCTAGTGCCGGAATTCGAACCTGAACCCGATCCTGAACCCGCCATGTCACCAGAACCCTCATAGCTCCCGATCTGTTCAGCCGAGACATTAAAGGCGTCTAGATGTGACATCAAAATAGCGGTGATTTCACGCCCAGCCGCACTTGGCTGGCTCTGAGACAAATCGAGAATAGATCCTATCCGCTTCGCGGAAGCCGCATCGGACTTGGCCAATATCGGCTCAATCACGCGGTAGAAAGCCCAGCCTTCTGCCTGATGAATACGAGCAGCATCCATATCGCCACCAGCAATATCAGAGTCAATCTTCAATGCGTACTTGATCGTCGCCTGGATGTACGGAATTAACATCACGTCAAACGTCTGATCTGCGACATCTTGAAAACGTGGTTCACTTATGTGAGCCAGACCATAATTCATGTATGTGAGCACTGTATCGTTCACAGTAGAACCAGTGCCGAAGTCTTTACCACGTTTGTCAGCAGTAGCAAATGGACAGTCACCTGGAGAATCACCGTGATAGAAGGCCCATGCCTCATCCCAGTTGTGCGGAGCACCCTTCGCAGGGTCGACATTACCGTCAGCTGACTTCTCAGCGGCAACCACTAATTCGTGGATTGTCCAAGCCATCATGACCTGGTTCATAATCCCCTTCTGGATACCCTGTCGTCGCACCAAGTCCGATTCACCAGCGAATGCACCAGTACCGTCAATAGCGCTCATAACGAATGTATTTAACCAAGTCGAGTCACCGTAGTAACTGACATAGTCATTCCAAATCGCTTCATCACGCTCAGACTGAGCAAATCCACCAATAGTGCGGACACTACCACTGGACTTTACAGAATGCTTACCATTCTGATAAATATCCTTGATTGCAGCGTAATCAATAGCTGCATCTTTTGGCAGCAGATTGTTTATCTCATCAACATCAAGACATACTTTCGCATGACTTGATACGTCTGATGCCGGGGTATAACCACCAAATGCTGCCGTCGCCTCACCTGATGAACCTCCAGTACCAGAATTTGAATCCGATCCTGATCCTGATCCTGATCCTGATCCTGATCCTGAGCCCGAGCCCGAACTACTTATTTCCTTCACTTCACCGGGGCGATCTTCGCCATCACATGCCACTGAAAACATCAGCGCCGTGACCAGTAGTAGTGAAAGAATAAGCGACCATCTCATGTGTAATTTCTTCACAAAAGTCTCCCTATCTTTTACTTCCTTCATCTTCACTTACTAACGAGATACTTCCTTATCTCGCAATAGTCTTTTTTTATGGACTTAGCAACTCTCGTGCTATCCCAAGCGGTACACGCCACAGATAGGCAAGAGAAATAAACGAGTCCCCTTGTTCCCTGTACCTATAACTAATAGGCACCTCCCTCAAAACCATATGTTTCCTGAGCAAATTGAGAGTCAAGACTTGGGCGTAGTTGTAATCGTGTATGATTTCTCCCTTTTCCAACGCATCTAAGGAAAAGGCTCTGAGTCCCGATTGTCCATCCGAAAGCCATTGGCCGGCAAGCATCGATGTTAATAACGTAAACACACGGTTACCCAGCCCTCGCCATAACGGATGATTTTTGCGCTGGCCTTTAAATCGAGATCCAATCACATAATCAGCCTCACCCATCAAGATGGGAAATAATAGTCTGGGAATATCAGCAGGGTCATATTCGAGATCTGCATCTATATACACGGCAGCAGATGGCTTAAGTTTTGCCGCCTCAGTCATTCCCGTTCGAAGTGCTGCACCAAGTCCCTTATTCATCTCATGCAGAATCACTGACGCACCATATTGCCTGGCGATCTCAACGCTGTTGTCTGTCGATCCGTCATCAACGACGAGAATGGTGCTGTCTGCCGAAATGACTTTAGATATCTTCTGGAGTAACATCGGCAATGTTTTCACTTCGTTATAGACAGGCACTATCACCACAATTGGGGAAGTGAATTGGGATTCGGGATCTATATCTCCTCGATGTAGAAGTGAAAGTCGGCGCCGAAGTAAATTTGCTTTCCAATTAGAAATCCACTGACGTAGGATAAGAAGCGCAAGACAAACACTCAGAACTGTCGTTAAGACTGCAAACACTGCGAATGCAGAGATCGACGATCCTGACAGGAAAGAAGAAGAGCTGAGAAATACAGAGCCGAATGTCATCAATTGTGGAAATCTCTGAACATTTGTCTTAAATCGAAGTCTCGAGGCTTCATCAAAATTAAACTCGATACTACTCAGGAAATAAGTTGTAGCTAGCAGAGCAGCCCCTAAAACAATGGGTGAACTAGCCAACATCATCAGCACCGCAAACGAAGGAATCCCAATAATCCACCACAGCAATTGCATCGATGAACTCGGTCTGAAATATGAGCCAAGAATTATGAGTGGTAACGAAAGAACAAGCGCGAACACTTGTTCACTCAACTGCGCTCCACTCACGATCACTACCGATACACTCATAATTAACAGGAGTAAGGTCGGACGTGATCCAATCCATCGAATCGGCCTCATTACGTCAGTTAACTCACGACTATCTCTCCAATCGTAATTTCCAGTCCCCTTGAGAAGGAAGAGAGGTGCGGAACACGGAATAGCCACGAGCAGGGTGTATAGGTATTTGAGGCCGTGTGTGAAAGTAGCCAGTAACAGTGCCTCCGTGGGGTCAATCCCAGCAAGGATTAAAGCTCCTGACATCACAGCCTCATAAACCCCTATGCCACCCGGCGTGACGTTTAAAATCTGGCTCGCAATCGTAATTGCTGTCACCGAAATTGCTAGGTAGATCGATAATTCGACGCCGGAGATTCTTGCAGCACCAAATAACATCATGCCTTCGAACATCCAAGCCGTCAGACTGAGCACCGCGATGATAGCCAATTTGAAAAATGGGATGCTGGCAATCTCGGAGATAACATCTGTGGTCATATTTCTTATCGCCGCAATTATTAATTTTGTTCGGGAATGTCGGCTAAGAAGTACGGTGCTGACGACCAGAATTCCCGCTAAAGCAAAAGCCGATAGTAATATGTCACGGGATATCGACATCTGACTCATATCAATATGCAGTCCTATGAAACAGGCCAATACGACCACCATAAGAAAATCAATAGACCTACTAACGAGGCTCGACGCGACCGCCTGAGATGCTGACATTCCTGATCTCGTAGCGAGGATCGGGCGAGCCACCTCACCTGCCTTAAACGGAAGGATATGGTTGAGCACGAGAGATGCGTTAACAACACCAAACAATTTGGCCCCGGAAGTAACACTTCTCATCTCTGTGATGTACCACCAACAGAATGTTCGAACCACAAACGCCAAAAGGTACAGACCGAACATCAGCAGTAGCAGATCGAAACGAGTTAGTGACTCTATAAATATCTCGAGTAAGCGCTGACCGTCGACTGCCTGGGCCAACAAATAAATGGCAAGAGTTCCTGTGAGGAACCCTACCACTAACCGATTTCTTAACACATGAAACATTTGGATCTACAACACCCCGTAATTTTGCTTCCGACAAATTAGCCTAGACTAATTTGAAATTTATGTCTATAGTAATAATTCGAACATCTTTCAACATCAATCATAATGGAGTTCATAGTGCATTCAATAAATATCTCAACCAACGTAATAAAAGCGGTCATAGCATCTTTACTGGTTGTCCTTCTACTACCTTTTGCAGCCTGCTCTCTCGTTGATTCTGATGACACACTCACTGTGTATTCAGGACGAAGTAAAAAATTAATTGGGCCGATCCTTGAGAGATACGCTGAAGATACTGGTGTATCTATCGCAGTTCGATACGGGACGACTCCGACGATAGCGACTCTCCTTCTGGAGGAAGGTGATAAAACACCGGCTGACGTCTTCATCTCCCAGGATGCGGGCGCCTTGGGAGCACTTCAGATGAGTAATCTCCTTCAGGAAATTGACTCTGACATACTTGAAAAAGTGTCATCAGACTACAAATCAGCAGAAAATAAATGGGTCGGACTCTCGGGTCGAGCAAGAGTCATTGTCTACAATACTGATGCGCTGTCCCCTGAGATGTTGCCCGATACAGTGTTTGATTACACCGACCCCAGCTGGAAGGGACGCCTCGCATGGGCTCCGAGAAATGCCTCGTTCCAATCTTGGGTAACTGCCTTCCGTGTTATGCATGGAGAAGACGTCGCCGAGCAGTGGCTACTGGATATGATAGAAAATGACATCCAAACGTACCCCAACAACATCACCATTGTGGCCGCCGCCGCTCGTGGTGAAGTTGATGCAGGTTTTGTTAATCACTACTACCTAAATAATTTCTTAAAAGAAGAAGGTGAAGGCTTCAAAGCAAGAAATCACTACATGTCGGACGATATTGGGGCAATGATTAACGTAGCAGGTGCCGGCATCACAAAGTCCTCGCAAAATAAAGATCAGGCACAAAAACTTATCGACTTTTTGCTATCGCCAGCGGCACAGATGTTCTTTGTGAAAGAGAATTCGGAATATGCACTTATCGATGGGGTAGAAAGTAATCAGGGGGGAGTCAGTTCGATTGCCGAGCTCAAACCAGCCAACATCGATCTGACAAAAATCGACGACCTGCAAGGTACGGTCAACCTCCTCAAGAAAGTGGGCGCACTCAGGTAGCGCAATAGTCAGGGACTGGAATATGAAAATAACAATCGCGGGGCACGGTTCGATCGGACACTATATCGAAGGAGTCTTTCAAAATCTCCACGACATCGACATTTATGACCCTGCGCTCGGACACGCAAACGCGGCCACTCTGCGAGATACTGATTTTGTCATCGTGTGCGTCCCTACCCCAACAGCAGAGGACGGATCCTGCGACACGTCCATCGTAGAAGAAATCATCTGCAAGTCAGATCCTCGGACGGCAATTATCTGTACCAGTACAGTGGCAATCGGAACAACAGACAGACTAATCTCTACTTATCGGAAAGATATCGTTTTCGCGCCGGAATATGCCGGCGAGACTGACGAACATCCACTCCGCAATCCAAAAAACCGAAACTTCCTGTTTTTTGGTGGATACGGAACATCTCTTGATGCTGTTTCAGCTCTATTTGAAGAGTCATATAGAGACCTGGGAGCTACTCCCACGGTCAAAAAAACATCTCCCAAAAATGCCGAAATTGTAAAATATATGGAAAATTCTTTCCTCGCTACCAAGGTGGGATTCGTGAATGAATTCTATGAACTCTGTAGCTATCTCGAGGCTGATTTTGAAGAAGTACGTTCACTATGGCTCCTAGACGAGCGGGTCGGTGTAAGTCACACGATCGTTACCCCCGAGAGAGGATTCGGAGGCAAATGCCTTCCAAAAGATACAAATGCTGTCGTGGCCTCTGCCCGTTCAGTCGGTATGCACATGGAGATCATGGAAGCGGTGATCAGCGCAAACAAGACACATAGAATGAAAGGAATCTCATGATGAATGGTCATTTTCTCCGGGTCACTGGCGTGGATCTCTGTCAAAGTAAAAAACACATGGCAGTTCTACTCACAGCTGAAAATGAAAAAATTACAATAAGTCAACATGTAAGCACTGAAACCGGACAAGCCGTACTTGCCGCGCTAAATGGACTGCCTAACCTCACCCTCGACGCGATACAGACTATGTTTAATTTATCTTGCGAGGCGAGCGTTGAATTGGTGGGTATACAAATGACCGGACATGGTGAACACATACAGAGTATCCTGCGTGCTGAATTTCCAGAGGGTATAGTTGAGTTGCCTTTACCAACAGAGGTTGCTCTCCCGATAGCGGCATCTCTGAATCTACCCGTCTTTAGAGAATCAGTTGTTTACAAAAAGCGCAATGAGAACGTACCGATTCCTTCAATTTTCAAGAGTGCCTTCGAAACCTCCAAGCCAGAAGATAATCACGACGAATAGTATCTCTAGCCAAATACACACAGATAAGCAGGACTAGAAGCAGCCAAGCGATAGTGAGACTCCACGTCTCAGCAGTCCATTCCGTGTATTGAGGTAGGACCTTCCCTACTGTCTGAAACAAAGGATTGCTCAACTCATACGGGTTATATGCGACAACGATTTCTCTTACTCCGGTCACTCCTCCGCGACCGGCCCAAATCAAAAACACGCTGATAAGAAACCCGTATACAGACAAAAGCGCACCGGCAAACCAAAAAAATCGATTTGTTGAGTATTTCGTGCATAGAATTGCGACAGCTACAGGCAGCAATGGAAATATAGTCACGATGGTCCGGCCAGGAAACCAATAGCCCATCATCGTGATAGCTACAAAACAAGCGACCAACCATTGTGCTAGTACTAGAAGTGCTATCGCCCTGCCTTCTTGTCCCCAATTTCTCAACATAAAAAGGCCCGGTACTGCGAGTGCGATGATCGGTTGCCAATGTAACATTCCGAATCTTCGGTCAAGAAACAGTCCCCAAAGACGATAAAACCTGTCAACAACATTTATGTGAAAGCCAAATATCCTTATCGTAGAATTGTTGTAGTAGACCTTATTAACGTTGTACGGAGTTAAACCATCAAAGGTGGTCAAGTGAAACCATACATAATAAATTCCCGAAAGAAGGAGCATGCTAACTAGCTGATACTGTTGCCGCCTTTGGAGCCTTGACAGAGCATAACAGGCCAACACGACTCCTAAAATTGCGTACTTTGTGCCAAGCCAAGGCAATAGACTGATCAATACCACCAACGGCATAACCCCTAAAAATGACCTTACCTGCCGTTCCCGTGTATATAAAAGACATATCAATATCACTAGTGCGGCGGGCATCTCCGGATAAATCTCTGATCCATAGATAATCGCCGTAGATGACAGGCCAACCACCAGCGTACCCACGGCGCCAAATAATAGAGACTTGCTGACTCGAGCAGATAATAAAAATGCGAGCGACCACGTGAAACTGGCAGTTAACACCATCTGAATTTGAGTACCAAGAAGACCCCCCAAAATAAATCCGGGTACCAAATAGATTGGGAGAGCAGTATTGTGTGGACTGAGTAATCTGCCATCTTCGAGTGGTACAGATTGTGTCCATAATCCGTCATCGTGGTCAAAAAACTCACGATAATCCTCGCTGGCGTACTGGTTACGGAGGTCTAAGTCTCCGTCACTAATCAAACTCTTCGTAGTCATAAGATAGAACGGCTCGTCCGCTGTGATCGACGCGCTGTAAGTGGCTCGTATATCAATTGCTGTGGCGTACACAATAGTGAACAAGAAGAAAATTGCAATGGCTATAGTTAGCTCGCGAGGGTTCATTAGTTTCAATCGGCAACCTTATTTTGCGCGTGGCACGCGGTAAATACGCGGACTTTCTCTGACATTCAATATATGCTTAGAATAGCAATCAGTATAGGTAGAACATTCGTTACGATTGATTAAGGTAGAAGCAAATTATGGGTCTGAAACAACTTGAAGCACTAGTTGAAATTTTGCAACAGGAAATCGAAAAAGGTCGGCGTGAAAACAATGTTTTGGGTACCTGGCACATTCATTATGAGAAGCAAGATGAAAAACCAGTATTCTCTTTTAACAAATGTGAAAGTGAAGTCTACTGCGAAGAAAGACCTACGGTATTCTCCGTCGACGGTGAACTCATCGACGCCGGTGGTCCGCTCTTTGGCTAGCCTCGCTGCTGTTGCTCATCCAAGGCTTTTGCTTTGTATTCGTCAATGAGCGCCTGCGGTTTTTTTGAGGAAAAATACAAGGGGATAGAGAGAGCACCCACAGCAGCCGCCAAAAACCAACCCCAGGTGTAGTGATCCGTCAGGTCTAGGGATACACCAATAAGGATAGGGCCAACCGTGCCTCCGATAGTTGAGATAAATCGCTCAGTCCCCATCAACCTGCCGAAAGATGCCGTGCCGTAGAAATCGGCAATCACGAGTGAGCGAAGTGGCACTGATCCACCGAACCCAATGGCACTGATTACGAGTCCAACAAAGGCAATCCAAACTCCCGAACCATCAGCAAGCAAAATCCCCACTGACAACAGAGGCAGACCAAGGGTCAGTATTATGGCACACAGACCTAACAGCTTCACCGGTTCATAACGATCACCTTGAAAGCCCAGAATAATCCGTCCGAAAATTGAGGAAACTGTCAGCGCGGTAATTGTTAGGCCTGCAGCCCCTTTGGTGAGTCCGTATTCATGTTCGAAATATGAAAAGGCCAGAGTTAGCAGACTTGTCATTGCAAATCCATTGGCTATAAACCCTGCCATGAGCATGCTGAATGATCGTGTCCTCATAGCCACCTTTAGCGGGAGGCCCCAGTTATGTACCATCTGCACCGAATCATCTTGGATTTCCGGCAAACCATCCATGGGCTGATCATGATCAGTGGGCCGTGTCCGTACGAAAGTAGCGAACAAAAGGCCCGATACAATGACAAAAATCGCGAGTAACTGTAATGCCGATCTCCACCCAAGCGTCCCAACTGCCAAAGCAACAATCGGCACTGCAAGTCCACCAAGTGATCCCCCGAGCGTCGACAAGGTCAAGGCCCGGGCTCGGCGTCTCTCGAACCAAGTGACTATTGCTGCGAATCCACACAGATTGCCGGCAGTACTCGATCCCAAAGACACGATAGCCATCACAACAAAAAATTGCCAGAGTGAATTCATATGAGACATCAGATAAAGCCCGATCGCCGTCAGCGCGATCCCGGTAAGAAGCACTCTTCTTGGCCCTAATTTATCAATTGCCCAGCCGACAAATGGCGCTGATATTCCGCCAACTTCAGTTCGGACTGAGGACCCTGCAAACGTTACCCATGCGGCCCATCCGAATTCAGTGATTAGGTCATTCAGGAATGTATTCATCCCATAAAAGACCGTAGCCGCGGCCGTTGCAGTAGTCGCCCCTGAGGCAGCCACCACAAACCAGCCTCTGTATATCCCGCCTGTTGAGAGTCTTGGACGCGCAGTCATTTAGTCATGCTAGTGCGATCGGGACTCATAGGCCAAGGAAGCATACAATTGATCCAGGTGGGATTCATGAATAAAGCGTCGGTTGGTAACTATTATGAAGACCTCACAATGGGGAGAGTCTTAGTTCACCCAACACCACGGACTATCACTGAAGGTGATGCTTCGCTCTATCTTTCTTTGACCGCATCTCGGTATCCACTCTTCTGCGACGCAACATTTGCCCAAAGCCTTGGCTTGAAGAGAGAGCCAGTTAATGACCTGCTACTGTTCCATATCGTGTTCGGCAAATCTGTCCCTGATATATCACTGAATGCGGTGGCTAACTTAGGCTATGCCGATGTCCGTTTCGGAAAACCTGCGTACATCGGGGATACAATTCATGCTCAGAGTGAGGTGATAGGTAGAAGAGAGTCAAGTGGCGGCGATACAGGTATCATTTGGGTCCGCACTGTCGGATTGAACCAGAATAATGAGGAAGTGTTAACGCTTATCCGCTGGGTACTCGTCAACAAATCTGATCACAATCAGATATCAGAAGAGTCCATAACTCCTACCACTCCGGAATCCGTTTCACTGTCCGATTTGTATGTCCCAGAAGAGCTGAACCTCGATACATTTGATACCAGCGTGACGGGTGGGAATTGGTTCTGGGAGGATTATCAAGTTGGCGAGCGAATCCACCATATTGAGGGCGTTGCGATCGAGGAAGCGGAACATCAGATGGCCGCTCGTCTGTATCAGAACACTGCACGGGCACATTTCAATGCACATGCCTTGAAAAATTCAAGATTCGGGACCAGAGTGGCATATGGAGGTCATGTCATTTCGGTCGCCCGAGCCCTGTCATTTAACGGTCTAGAAAATGTGATTCGAATACTGGCTTTCAACGGTGGGACCCATTCCAGCCCAACACTAGCTGGTGACACCATCTATGCCTGGACTGATGTATTAGAGTCCATCGAACTTGACCGTGACGATGCAGGAGCACTGAGGCTCAGGCTCGTCGCAACCAAAAATATTGACCCGTTTACTGAAAAAGTGGACCTGAAGTTCACGGATGACAAAGGACGGGAACGGTATAGCCCTGAGGTAGTACTTGATCTCGATTACACGGTGCTTATTCCAAAAAAAAGCGGACAATAATATAAAGGGAGTTCACATGACCACAGTCTCAACAAATCCCGTTACCTCAGCTCGCACACTGGTGGATGCTGGGCAGGAACTCGTCGATAAAATTATCCGACATGCTGCAAATGTGACAGACGGCGGGAAACTCATTGACGAACATCAGGTACATACTGAGCGAGTGGCATATCTAGCTACTGAAATAAAGGCTGCCCAAGAACTGACGGCATATGTCGAACGAAGCAATGACCGAAATAATCTGGATGAGCGATCGGCCATAATGGCCATGTGCTACGCAGCCGAAGTGCTTCAAAAATTGCGGAACCAAGTTGAATCGGCCTGGGATGACTTTGGTGTATCTGAATCGGACCTCAGTGAGATTAACTCCGACTCGTTGCGACAATTAATTCGGTCTGGACTGAACGAAGAAATTATCCGTAACGTCGGTCGAGAAGTCATTGAGACCGGTGGTGTGAATAACGTGGAACTAGAAGACGAAGTAGCCACACTCACCCGAGACGCTGCACGTGATTTTGCAAAAAATGAAGTCGCACCTCTGGCTCAGGAAATCCATCGCAATGATTTACTCGTACCGGACGATCTGCTTTCGAAATTTTCTGCCCAGGGATTCTTTGGCTCCTCTATTCCAGAGGAGTACGGCGGAACAGGCATGGGTGACTTGCCAATGATTATTATCACTGAAGAGCTCTCTGCAGCATCCCTTGCGGCAGCTGGCTCTTTAGCTACCCGCCCGGAAATTCTGGCAAAAGCGTTACTCGCTGGAGGAACTGAAGAACAAAAGCAATCATGGCTCCCAAAAATTGCAGCTGGTGAAGAACTAATTGCCGTGGCAGTAACAGAACCCGATACTGGCTCAGACGTTGCCAGCCTGCAAACTCGAGCCGAACCAGCCGAATACGAAGGACAACGAGGCTGGCGCATAAATGGGGCCAAAGCCTGGAGTACCTTTTCCGGCCGTGCGACCACATTGGCCTTACTTGCCAGGACTAACCCTGACAGTCAGCTGGGTAGCAAGGGTCTTTCACTATTCATGGTTAAAAAAGACCCATTTTATGGACACAGCTGGAAGTATGAACAGCCACAAGGTGGTGTCATGGAGGCAACTGCCAACCCGACGTTGGGATATAGAGGGATGCATTCCTTCAATATAGGTATCGACGATTTCTGGGTGCCTCATGACTGCCTCGTGGGAGAGGATACCGGCGTCGACAGGGGATTCTATCTGCAGATGGGCGGATTCGCTGCCGGACGAATTCAAACAGGCGGCCGGGCGTGCGGACTGATACAGGCGGCAATAGAAAAAGTGTGCCAGTACGTTAGTCAACGAACTCAGTTTGGACAAACACTTGCAGATTATCAACTCACCCAATATATGATTGGGAGAATGGCCATTCGATTGGCTGCATCACGCCACATCACCTATGCGGCTGCACGGGTATTCGACACCAGAGCCGTGGAGCCGTCGATGGCTAAATTGCTGTCGTGTGACGTAGCTGGGGAAGTCACTCGCGAAGCCCAACTTCTGCATGGAGGTTGGGGTTATTCGGAAGAGGATGCTTCCTCACGATACGTCGTAGATGCTCTCGTGCTACCTATTTTCGAAGGGACAAAACCAATACTCGAACTCAAGGTGATTGGTCGGAGTCTGCTTGCCCAAGCAAATTGACCAGAGTTATACGCGAACAGACTCCCAGTCATCGAGACCATATTGTTCGAGGGCTTCAGATCTGAATCCAAATCCAATACCAGGACGATCCGGCAATACTAGGGACCCGTCCCTGACTTCGGTCTGATGATCGATCACCCTTCGAAATGACAATACTTGATCGTCCGGAAAGAATTCGACAAATGTACCGTTCGGTAATCCCGCAACTAAGTGCAAGTGCAGATCGTGGAACCAATGGGGTGCTACTGAAATCCCATATGAACCAGCCGTTGCTGCAATCCGTCGGAACTCAGTGATTCCACCCAATACGGCCGCATCGGGCTGGATAATCATCGCAGCTTTCTTATCAAGTAATTCCTTGAAACGCCATCGGCCTGCCTCGATTTCGCCTGTTGCGATGGGAACATGTGTCCTGCTGGCAAGCTCCCCGTGCATGTCAATTTCATCCGGGGAAAACGGCTCTTCCATCCAATATGGATCGTAAGGCTCATATGCCCGTCTCATGTATTGAAGCGCAGTTTCAAGATTTTGGAATGCATTATTTGCGTCGAGCATTAAGGCAACGTCATCACCAATCGCGGCTCTCGCCACACGCATTCGCTCGGCCTCTTCTGATATAGACAGACGTCCAACCTTTATCTTGACTGCCTTGAAACCTTGATCAACATAACTCGTCAGTTCCTGAGCGAGTCCGTCATAAGATTTGCCGTCCAGATAGTATCCACCGGATGCATAGGCCGGCACAACATCCTTGTAGAATCCTCCGAGCAACTTCCAAAGAGGAAGTCCTACAGACTTTGCGTTGTGGTCCCAGAGAGCAATATCAATTGCTGAGATCGCCCGGACCACAGCACCTGCACGGCCATGCAGCAGGGCCTCCTGATACATATCTTTCCAGAGTCCTTCAACCCGAAATGGATCCTCTCCAAGAATAACTGGAGCGAGCAGCTCTCTAATTGTCTGCGTCACCAATGCCCCGTTTGAATTACCCGCGTAGCAGAAGCCAACACCTGTGTGACCATCATCGCACTCGATCTCAACAATAGGATGATCCCTAAAATATACCGTCCGATTTGAAAAGGACGTGGGGTTATCGAGTGGAATGCGAAGCGTACGGGAGCGAATTTCTGTAATTTGAGTCATAGGATAAGTTCTCTCTCTTCATGCAAGTATTCTGCCTCGTGCAACTGAGTCATTCAGCAAAAAACATCTTGTTTGAGGGTTCATAATAGAGAAGCCGTGCGATACTATCGACATGGCGAATTCCGATTTTGATCCCCTGTCACTGTATCTGCATATTCCGTTTTGTTCATCAAAATGCGGCTACTGCGATTTCAATTCGTATGAGGGCCTTGATCATCTGGTGCCTGAATATACTCCGGCATTATTGTCCGAAATCGAGTTATGGAGTGCCGCTGCTAAGTCCTACGCTCTTCGGACCATTTTTTTCGGGGGAGGCACGCCGTCCCTTACCGACCTCGAAGATATTAAGGAAATTCTCCGGTCTGTCCACGCTAATTACCAACTTATGGAGACAGTCGAGTGCTCACTTGAAGCAAATCCAACTGAACTCACTCTCGAACACTTAACTGGACTCCGTGAGTTGGGGATAAATCGGTTATCAATGGGTGTCCAAAGTATGAATGAAGAGGAACTGCTACTGCTCGAACGTGATCATTCCCCTGAAAGGGTACTAGATGCTGTCGCGGACGCGAGGGCCGCAGGGTTTGACAACATTAACCTCGATCTGATGTTCGGGTTGCCCGATCAGACGCTTGAAACGTGGCAGCAAAGTGTAAGGACAATTGTCAGCTTGGGCACGGAACATCTCTCCTGCTACGCGCTGACGGTGGAGCCAGGAACCGCCCTCTACTATCAGGTTCAGAAGGGCTTCACGCCTGAACCCGATCCAGATATGGCTGCTGAACAGTATGAATGGACTCAGGACTACCTAAAAGAAAATGGATATGTACAGTACGAAATCTCAAATTGGTCCAAACCTGGCAAGGAATGTCAGCACAATATTGTCTACTGGAATGCTGCACCCTACCTCGGAATTGGTGCGGGTGCGCACTCGTTCTTCGCCGGCCAACGATTCGGGAATACGGATGCCCCAAACCGTTATATTGAACAAGTAATTGAAACAAAACTGGAGAGAGATAACAAAGGTCGCGCGACAATGAGACAAATTGCAGGAGGTGAGACTCCAGACCGTGAGACTTTGATATCCGACGCGATCATTCTTGGCCTACGACTCTTGCAGGGGGTCAATGAAGATGAATTCGAGACGCGACACGGAGTAAGGCCTAGCGCATATTTTGCTAAACAGTTTTCAAAACATGCCGATAATGGTCTTATTGAACTGGAGGAAAATTCGGTGAAGCTTTCTGCTCGGGGGCTACTACTTTCCAATGAAGTTTTCATAGATTTAATTCCTGATAGAGAGGTAGTCAGTTGAGACGAGCCTTGATGTGTTAGAAATTTTCCGATGTACCGAGTGTGGCCGGGAAGTCGTGGTCCGAAAACCGGGACCTATGTCTCCCAAAGAGGTAGCGAGACGAAAGCTAGCTGAGATGAGGCCGAACATCAGAGGGACACGTGGGACAAGTCCGGTTAATGATCAACTTAGAGATGACATATGGGCTGCGATCTCCACGCAGCGGACTGAAATCCCCAGACTCGAGGCACCTGATCGTTGCCCCGCTTGTAAGGGACAAACTCTCGAATCAGTGAGACATATTGAACAATAAGTACCGGGGGTAACGCCGCAATGTTTGTAATTGGAACAGCCGGCCACGTTGATCATGGCAAGAGTGCGCTGATCGAGCGTCTGACCGGAGTTCATCCTGACAGGCTACAACAAGAGCAAGAGAGAGGCCTGACAATCGAGTTGGGATTTGGATGGCTCGAGCTGCCCTCAGGCACCGAAATTTCACTGATCGATGTACCGGGTCACATCAGGTTCGTACGACACATGCTAGCCGGAATTGGTGGGATAGATGCGGTCCTCCTTATCATTGCTGCCGATGAAGGAATAATGCCTCAGACACTGGAACATCTCTCAATCCTCAGGTTAATGAATATAGATAAGGGATTAGTGGTACTCACCAAATCAGATCTTGTTGACTCTGACTGGCTGGACCTAATCACTGATGAAATTCGTGGCGTACTAAGTGAAACCGGCTTGAATACTGCGCCTATTCTAACTACGTCGGCGGCCACTGGAGATGGATTTGATGAACTGCTGACCGAAATTGATCGACTCTGCAATAATCTACCGTCCCCTAGGAACATTGATCGCCCGCGGCTATCAGTGGATCGATGCTTCACGATGTCAGGATTCGGCACTGTTGTCACTGGTACATTACTCGATGGACCCATAGCGGTGGGAGATATGCTTGAGCTTTCGCCCATTGGGCAGACAGTCAGAGTCCGAGGCGTGCAAACGCACGGGAGCGATTTAGACAAGGCGCTGCCCGGAAGTAGAGTAGCGGTAAACCTCACTGGAGTCTCCGTAGATGACGTCTCAAGAGGCATGGTCCTCTCACGGCCTGGCACCGTACAAAAGACATCTTCATTTGACGCCACGATAAATTTACTCGGCAAAGCACCTTTGAAACATAATCAAAAGGTACACGTACATTGTGGCGCCGCTGAAATTCAGGGGCGGGTAAGACTAGTTGGAACGGATACGACCGAAAACCATGAGCCAGAATTTGTTCAGATACTACTATCTGAACCGCTGGCTACAGCCGAAGGTGAGCTATACATAATACGTGTCTCTGATCAGACAATTGGAGGAGGTAAAATCCTGTCGATCAACCCGGCTCGTCATCGAAGATCCGACAAATCAATTATTGAACCTCTATCTGCACTATCCAGCGGTAGTTTTGAATCAAAACTATTGACTACTATCCGTCAAATACAACCGACCCCACTATCTGGAATTGTTGAGCTGCTGACTGAATCATCTACAAAGATCGACTCTACTCTGGGCAATCTGATCGAGAGCAAAAGCGTTTTAGAGCTCAAAACATCGGATGCTAATGCCGTATACATCACAAGTGATTGGTTGGAATCTACTAAAGAATATATCGGGCGCCTAATTGACCAACACCTTGAGGTTTGGCCTTTGAGGGCAGGGATACCTCGTGAAGAACTGAGAGCAAACCTCAGCTTAGATGCGGGGATTTATAGCTTGATACTACAACTCCTTGAAGAGTATGACATCAAGGCAAACTCTGACGTGGTGACTCGATCGAGTTGGGTGCCGCAACTAAGCGACTCACAAAAAACCGCCGTAGCAGACTTCGTAGATTCTCTGAAGTCAGCTGGATATGCACCTAACCGAACCGATATAGACCCAGAGCTCACTCAGTATTTAGAGCGCGAACGGATAGTTAAAAATCTAGGAGACGGTGTAATTTTCGAGATTGGAAATTATGAATCAGCACGAGACACTGTCCTTGAACTGCTTGAAAAATCTAATGATTCGTCGCTCGGTGTAATCAGAGATGCTTTGAGCACTAACAGAAGAATTACTCAGGCACTACTAGAAACTATGGACAAAGAAGGATTGACTGCTCGGATTGGTGATGGTCGAAAAATTACCGAACGAGGGAGAACACTTCGTGGAATCTAATTGCCATACTACTCCTGCCAGAAGTTGCCAATTCTGACTAAAAGCACTCCTAACATTATTGCTAGTAGACCAAGTATTCGGAGAGGCGAAAACAAAGTGGTCGGATTTCCGAAAGCGCCTATGTGATCGAGTATTACACCACCTATAGCAGAGCCCAAGGTAACCGCGACGAAAAATTCGGCGACCCCAATTCGCGGAACTAAGTAAGCCGCACCTACGATGAGCGCGAGGCCAAATAGACCAGAACAAAAAGACCACCACGGTAAATTATTGGCTACTGTCACGAGACCTATACTTCCGACTAGAGTAATAATGATTAGCCATTCATATCGAATGATGGAATTAAATGCGCTGTAGTCGGCCCCACTAAACACTCGATTTGCTACCACTAATAAGCCAAGTACCGACAGAGTCGTTAATCCTGAAAACCAGGCAATCTGGAGAGAGCCTCTCTCTCTCCCTAGTGACCCGAGTATTGACCACTGAGTCGCCATAGCTAACCCAATTAAAACCGCCAACAGCAAGGACACCATAGTCAAATATTTCTTGTTACTACTAAGGAATCCAACGTATTTGTCCAAAAGATTCTATGCCATATCTCTGTCACTTTTTCCAATACGCAACCAGCGCCGAAAATCTCCGACCTCCCAGGAGACCAGTAACTGTGCAGCCAAACCTATCGAAGAATACGTACCTACAATCACACCGATGAAAATTGACATCAAAAAAGACCTGATCGTATCACCTCCGAGTAGGAGTAGGGCCCCTATCGGAAGTAAAAGAGTAAGTGAAGTATTCAACGATCTCGCAAGAGTCTGAGTGAGTGCCAAATTGACATTTTCAACTAAAGAGTTGCGGGGAGAAAATGTGATGTTTTCCCGTATCCGATCGAACACAACAATAGAGTCATGTACTGAAAATCCGATCGCTGTTAATACCCCAGTTATGAACATCAAGTTCACCTCTAGACCCAGTATCGGACCAAGTACAGCAAAAAAACCAAGCACAATTAGCGTGTCATGGAATAGAGCAATGATCGCGCAAATCGCATAACGCCAAGGTTTCTCGAGTGTTGAAAATGCAAACCGAACATAGCCCATTATGAATAATGCAGCGATGACTACTGCCAGTGCAGCGTTACGCACTGCAGCATCCGAAACCACCGGAGAAACGCTCGAGAATTCTAGTAATTCGAACGACCCTATACTCGCTTCTATTTCTGATTCAACCTTCGCTTTCTCACCTAATTCAAGTTCACTACTGGGAGTTGGTTCTACCGGAGCTGAATTCGGAGCATACTCCCGTATATCGGATTCAGTTACCCATCCAGTTGCACCGTCAACCCCCACCAGATAATTCCTCCCGTTGGGGCAATCAACAAGTTCATAGACATCTAATTCACGATTCGTGGGGACCTCAGCCCTGACCGCATAAAGATTGCATGCATCGCCGGCAATAGTCGATCGGACAAAAATCTCCCCCGAATCGCCAGACTCCTTGCCCGTGGTCAATTTACCAACCACCTCGAGCAACGCTGGTTCTGCACTATCTTGCTGGCTATAGTCCGATTCCGGCACTACTTCAGTGAAAGCGCCGTCGGGTATCTCG
>CAXGQC010000004.1:0-42618 GCA_964011795.1 uncultured bacterium
TGAATTGATCAAAATTATCATTGCTCACAGCATGAAGATCTATCCAAAAAGGAGAAACCTTCACGCTGCGGACAGGACCCTCCCCATCACCGAGATAGGACAGATGACTCTCCGAGCCCATAGCGAATGAGCCTCCTTCGATGTATCCCATATCTTTCAGAGATACTGGTGTTGTACCTCTCTCAATCGGCTCCCTGAGTCTGCGAACTTTTTGCTCGCTGACGAAGTTCTCCTCTGAACCAGGCACACAGCAATGACAGTCATCGGTCATAAAATACTCATCTCTCAGTATCAGCAATTCCTCTTATCAATTCTAAAAGTTCTCAATTTACTCTGTGACATTTGAGACTCACTTCCAAGCACAGGTTACACTTTGCCAGAGTCTAACTGCACAAAGAAGGTGTTAAATGGAAGCATCAAATGAGCCACTCTGGGAATTTCTATTGTCATTAGGAACAGACAAAGTTGCGCACACTGGTGGGGACTTCCTCCATCATCTGCGCGCCGTCGAAACTTTACTTAACGAACACAGTGCTGATCAAGAGGTGGTGAAGGCCGGATTGTTTCACTCGATATACGGTACTCAAGGATTTCAGGACTTTTCGCTGCCGCTCACTGAACGAGAGACTATACAAAACCTGATAGGGACGAGAGCCGAATTCATAGCATTTTGTAACTGTGTGATGGATCGGGACTCTTTCGACTCTGAGGTTGCTCAAGCCCTCACAGGGCGTAGCGAACACAGCATCCGTGATAGGGTCTCAGACCAGCCAATTGCGATGAACACCTCACAATTGGCTGACCTCGCGCAAGTTCACTTATTTGATTGGCTGGAACAGGTCGAGCGAAGTGACCGCGGTTGGGACTATCGCAGGAGTGCCTATCGTAATATGGCTACACTTGTTGGACCCGACGCTGAGACACTCTACGAAAAAGTCTTTGCTCAAGAAAATAGTCAATCAAATTAGTGAGGAACAAGATGGAGTTAACCCCCGGTACTGAAATAGTTGAACTTGAAACTGGAGTATTTGCCCGACTGCATGCGGGCTTAACTAACGCCGGGATAATTATCGGCGACAACAGCGTCTTAGTGATCGACTCATTACGGGTTCCGTCTTTCGCGAGAGATTTAATCAGTGACGTAAAACATCTCACTGATAAACCAATTGAATATGTGATCGACACCCACTCACATTGGGATCACGCCTGGGGCAATGAGGAATTCCCAAATGCGACCATTGTCGCTCACGAGAATGCGCGCAACGAAATGCTCGACGTAGAGTGGAACAGACAATGGAGAGAAAAAGTCGTTGCGGCAAATGACCCATGGTCAGAAGAAGCGAAATTAGTCAACATCACGCCGCCGGATTTAACGTTTCAAGACACCATGAGTCTCCATTTTGGAGGACGAGAAATAAAACTCCTGTATTTGGGGAAGGCTCATACCAGTGGTGACGTTTTCATCCATCTCCCCGCTGAGAAACTACTATTTACGGGTGATGTGGCGCAAGACGGGGGGATACCATATCTGGGCGACAGCTATCCTATCGACTGGCTCGACACAGATGACCGCTTGGTTGAGGTTGATGCTGACCGTTTTGTTTCGGGTCACGGCCCGATCGGTGAGCATTCGGCATTAATTGAAGCCCGAGATTTTATTCACGAGCTGGTTGGAAACGTCCAAGACTCCATCGACACTAACGAAAGTATCGACTCCAGATCACAGACCGTCTATAAAAAATTGGAATACCGATTCAGTGGGTTCCGTGGATTCGAAACGTTTGCAGAAAAAATCGAAGAAGTTTTCGAGCGGATTGAACAACAATCCAAATAGTTTGGAGAACAATAATGAAAGAATTTCAAGACAAAGTAGCAGTCGTCACGGGGGCAGCATCAGGAATGGGCTTCGCTTTCGCCCGACGTTTTGCACAAGAAGGAATGAGAGTGGTGCTCGCAGATGTTGAAAGTGAAGCACTCGATTCAGCCGTGTCGACTCTGCGACAGGAAGAGCTAGAGGTTATTGGCGTGCTTGGAAACGTGGCCCAGCTAGAAGATGTCCAGGAACTTGCAGAGAAAACTTTGGAATCATTCGGACGGGTAGATGTACTTTGTAATAATGCTGGGGTTGCTGGAGATCTCGACTTCATTGGCCAACGAAATCAGCCACTGTGGGAGCAAACCCCTGAACTCTGGGACTGGACTTTCGGGGTAAATGTCAGAGGTGTTCTGAATGGCATTAGAACATTTCTTCCAATAATGATCGATCAAGATGACCCTGGTCACGTGGTGAATACAGCCTCAATGGCTGGCTTACTGGGTGGACAGACAGCCGGAATCTATGGCGCTACAAAGCATGGAGTCGTACGAATCACAGAGGCACTGTATTTCCAGTTACTCGAGCGGGAATCGAAGATCCATGCCTCCGTACTGTGTCCCGGAATCATCAATACACGAATATTCTCATCGGGACGAAATAGACCTGACGAATTTTGGAAAACTAACGAGAAGCCGTCAGACAATGACACACAGTCACAAATAGACGCCGGTGACGAGTACTTTGCTCACGGACTGCCTCCTGCCCAGGTAGCTGAGCAGGTGTTGGAGGCTATTCGTGATGAGCAATTCTGGATACTCACTCCCGATGTACCACTCGATCGAATTCAACAGCGCCATAACCACATCATCGAGCAAACCAATCCTGAATTACCGCCAGCATTTCTTCCCAATCGGTAAGAAAAACGAAATGTCAGATCGAAGAGATTAATTCGCGGTGGAACGGCCTGAGACCCAAGTATCCACGACAGTAATCTGATTGATTTGGTTTTCTGAAACCTCGATCGGATCCTCTGATAGCACCGTGAGATCTGCGAGCTTGCCGACCTCAATGGTACCGACTTCGTGGTCAAATCCAAGTTGCCAGGCGGCATCACTAGTTACGGCTCGAAGGGCTTCTTCGCGACCAATTTTCTCCGACTCATTGATTTTTATTCCTGTTATGCTTTCGCGTGTCACAGCCGTTTGCATGAGATCAAGAGGATTCGCAGGAAACATAGGTGAATCGGCATGGAGGGAGATCCGGATCCCATGAGATATAGCACTCGCAGCGAGCATCAATTGATTGATCCGATCGGATCCGATGATGTCATCTCTCAATCGATCACCATAGTACTTGACGTGGTTCATGTGAAAACTGATTGACACCCCTAGTCGTGCGGCTCTCGCTACCTCCGCAGGTTCAATGAGGGCACAATGCTCGATTCGATGTCGATGTTCTCGTCTATTGCTTCGAGACAATGTTTGTTCGAAAGCATCAAGAACTTCCCGTGTGGCTCGGTCTCCCTGCGCATGCACCAGGATTTGGATTCCTGCCTCGTGCAGCTCATTCACGAGTGTACCAAAGTCATCTATGTCCCAGTTGGATCGACCTGTCGATCCGCTTGGAATTGCAAGTCCGGATGTTGTCAATTTGGTCTCTAGATATGGGGAGTCAAGCAGCATCGTACCCGTATAAGGCGATCCGTCATACCAGAGCTTCACGCCATTGAAACCGAATCTCCCATTTGCTAAAAACGGCTCCAATACATTGTTTGCTAGATCCATATGTCGCAAATACACTGCATTTCGTATTTTACAGTTGGAATCTGAAGCAAGATTTCGATACAGATCAGCCGTATCGCTATCTCTGAAAAATAAGCCAGCAGAGCCTATCATCGTAATTCCAGCACTTCTATATCTCTCATACTGCCGGCTGAGGTTGAGCGATCTAACTTGCAGTGAATCATCGAAAAATCGAAGGAAAGGCCGCATTGCTGGGGCCTCTTCGATTTTTCCAGTGAGCTCACCTAAAGCATTTTTTACGTACTCTCCACCGAACCTCGGCGGCTCACTTTCGTTTGTGATGCCCGCCGTATCAAGGGCCAACGAATTTACGTACAGGGTATGCATACTTTGGGTCATCACTGCTATAGGGTTGTATGGGGAAATTTCATCTAATTCTGCGAGGGAAAGTCCCAACAAGTCGTCGTATAAAACGGGGTCGTAGCCAAACACAAAGATCCAGTCACCCGGCTCAAATCGATGAACACATTCGCGGAGGGCGTGCATAACTTCTTCAGCTGAGTGATAAGTGAATCCACTAATATCGACCCAACTATACATCTGTGCGCAAAGGTCCGGATGCGTATGCGGTTCAATGAATCCCGGTACAATAACATTTGTACCTAAATCAACTGTCGCCCGTGCTTCTTCCTGCAATCGCAGAGCTGACCCTCCAACAGCCAGAATCCTTCCATCCTTTATTGCTATCGAATCAACTATAGGATTATCAGGATCGAGAGTCCTAATCGTTTGGGCATGTACAACAATATCTGCATTACTATCCATGGTGCGCAACACATTTCATCATGAGATATGGTGCGCCGGGAGGGATTCGAACCCCCGACTTGCGGTTCCGAAGACCGCCGCTCTGTCCCCTGAGCTACCAGCGCATTTCTTATCTGGCGGAGAGAGAGGGATTCGAACCCTCGAATCAAGTTACCCCGATTACACGCTTTCCAGGCGAGCCCGTTCAACCACTCCGGCATCTCTCCACAGAGTAAAACTCTAGTCTATCTCCTTCTAAAATTCAGTCGTGGCGGAGAGGATGGGATTCGAACCCATGAAACAACATTCGCCGCTTACTCGTTTTCGAGACGAGCCCGTTCAACCACTCCGGCACCTCTCCACCACGAAGTTTAACCCACTTAATCACCAGTAAAAAGAAACATCCAACTCTACCTACTGCCCCTTACGGCTCAAATAATCTGACGTGAGATCATCATTACTAGTATTCAGCTCTTCTTCGAACGCCTCTTGTGCGGCTCGTAACCGAGTCGATAATTCAGACATTCTCGCTGAACTCCCCCCTGTCAGCACGTATTCTGCCACGAAATAGCCACCAATAGCTACAATCAAAAATGCGAACAAACGTATTAAGAACACTATTCTTCACCATCCGACTTCTTCTTTTGACCAAGACCGGCTACAACTGATATACCCCTGCGGATCCCTCGTATGAATGACACCAGGCGTATAACCGGATGCACGGCAGTATCCGAAACAAACTCCGTGGCAGCCCTAATATTCTGAACCGATTTGTGAGCTTCCTGCAGGGTCGGCTCTATAGGGTCCGATAGGAGTTTATTTGTGTGCCGGAGTAGTGAACGAATAGCGAACCATATACCTAGAGCCGCGGTCACAAGGATAATCATCAATACAAGGCCCAGAATGCCGTACAGAATAATCACCAAATCACGGATAGTCTCAAGATCGAGAGTCACGTCTCTTAACTCCTTTTCGGCAAATCTGTGAATCGCAGATTTGAGTACATTCTACTGGACTAAGGCATCAGCGATTATTCCACCACCTACAACCTCTGTTCCTCTATATAAAACTAGTAGTTGCCCAGGAGTTGGTCCTCGTGCTGGTACATCAAAGTCGAATCGAGAGCGTGGGCCAGTAGAGGTAAGCACGCCGGGCATTATGTCAGAATGGTATCGGATGCGTGCTTCCAAATGATCCCCTTCACTCGGCTCGTTATTTACCCATGAAGAACGCTCAAAAATGACCGATGTTTTATATAGATCTTTTTCCTCACCTATAACTATGGTGTTCGTGGAAGCGTCTATCGCAGTCACAAAGTTTTTCTTCCCAGTTGCTATTCCAAGTCCTCGCCTCTGCCCAACCGTATAGCCCGCACTACCTGAATGAGTCCCCACTGTCTCGCCCGTGGCTAATTGTATGATCCCTGGTTTCATGTCGACGCCGTGCTGCTTGAGAATTTCCCGATAATCACCTTGTGGAACAAAGCAGATATCAACTGAGTCTGGCTTGTCTGCCACTGTCATTCCAATAGACCTCGCGATACTCCGTACTTCGCTCTTTTGCAGCCCACCTAAGGGGAATAACGTGCTTGCTAGTTGTGATTGACCCAACATATACAAAACATAGGTCTGATCCTTCTCCACGTCCTCCGCCCGGTGCAGCTCGAACGAATTGTCGTCGCCCTCTACAATTCGTGCGTAATGTCCGGTCGCTAGATAATCACAGCCAAAGGCCTTGGCATTCTCGAAAAGTTCATCGAATTTCACGTACTGATTGCAATTTACGCATGGATTTGGCGTACGGCCATTCTTATAATCTTCAATAAATGGCTCAAGCACATTCTTCTCAAACTGCTTCTCCATATTCAGGGTGTAGTGTGGAATGCCAATTGCTGCCGCAGCTGACTTTGCGTCTCCTATATCCTCAATACCGCAACAGGTTCGGCCTGATCGAAGCGCTGCCTCATCAGGTTCAGTGTATAACCGCAATGTGACACCAATCACCTCATAGCCCTGCTGAACAAGCAATGCAGCGGCAACTGCCGAATCAACCCCGCCGGACATCGCCACAAGTACTTTCTTCGCCACTAGTGCTCCTCTTACAAAAAAATCAGTAAAAACAGTTTATGTCTGTTGAAGCTATCCGCCTAGAGTCCGAAGTTAGTATTACTATCAGTTCAGAAGTATTAGGAATATGTATTTGGAACATGGATAGAATTCAACCTTCAAAACAACCATTAGACTATGCCCGTGAGATTGCAGATGTACTTTCTGATCAACAGGCTGAGGACATAGTTCTTCTGGACCTCACGAGGTTGTACAGCTATGCCGACTACTTCATTATTGCGACGGTCGATAATATTCGACTCGCAGGGGCGATTGTGGAAAAGCTGAAAGCTTTACTCAAAGAATCAGGGGCCGACCAGGGCTATGAAGGAACACCAGCAGATGGCTGGCTTCTGGTCCCGTGTGGGCGCGGAATCGTTACACATATATTCTCTCCTGAGCGAAGACAGTTCTACGATCTTGAGGCTCTATGGGCCGAGGCACCAGAGATACTAAGAATACAATGAGTTTAGTTGACTACTCATCTTCGAATATCCATGAATCGATATCTCGACCCCAATCGTAGAGACTTGAACCGTCTCCAAAGAAAATACCGATTTCTCGTTCAGCTGACTCTGGCGAATCTGATCCGTGAACAACATTTCGACCAATCTCAAGGCCGAAATCTCCTCTAATCGTGCCCGGATTGGCCTCAGTGGGTTTAGTACCGCCCATTGTTGTGCGAGCCGCCGTCACGGCATCAGTACCTTCAAAGACAGCAGCAATAATCGGCGAGGAAGTAATGTATGAAACAAGCCCTTCAAAAAATGGTTTTCCAACGTGCTCTCCGTAATGGGTTTCAGCCATATCTTGGCTTACCTGCAATAATCGCAGCCCCGCAAGACGAAGACCTCGTCGTTCAAATCTGGATAAAATCTCAAACGAGATTCCACGCTGCATTCCGTCGGGTTTTATAAGTATTAATGTTCGCTCCACGTGATATCACTCCCTACTATTCGAATTCATAACATATCCGCTCATATCCAACGAAGCTATTCTACCGTTCAGTCCGGCTAGTAATGTTAGGAGGCCTGACATACAGAGCATCTATCTGCTCCGCACCTTTGAATATAGAGGCGTGAGCAAGAGAATACTCGAGAGCCGCCAAAGCACGCGATCTTCCCGGATCACTATTTTCAGGGATTATCTTGCTCTGTAAACTGGCTGGTATCTGAGCACAGATACGATCGGTAAGATCGCCAGCTATTAGACCTCCAGCAGGCAATTTCTCACCCAATTCTTCCAATCTATAGACTTCCGGCTGCGCATATTCTTCAAATAAGGTCGGACCTGTGCAATTGAACTTCTGTGCCACTACTCCCGTCGACTTCGCGTCGTGTAATACCGTTATCAAGACTGGGCTAGTAAGTTGAAGTGATGCATTCCACGCATCAGCATAGAATCTCGGAACTGAAGCAGCGGGGATATCCAGCCCTAGCGACAACCCTTGAACCGTGGCTAGACCAACTCGCAACGAGGCATACCGGCCAGGACCGGAAATTACTACGAGCTTCGTCAATTCGTGCTTCCCAATATTGGCTCTGGTCAGCAGTTTGTCCATTCTGTCCAAAAGTTCCTGCGCGATTGTCGTTCCCACTATCCAGGAATCACCAAAATATTTTGAGTCTCTATCTCCACCGACCAGTTGGAGTGAAATCGAAGCCAACTCGTCTGAGGAGTCTATTGATAAAACGATCTCAGTCTCGGGCATATCATTCCAATCCAGCAACTATTCGTTCAAATATGTCACCACTACCGGTAATAGAAATTTCACGTGTGCTTTCATCTGTACTTGAGTCGAGCTGAATCGTCACACTATATTCTGGCATCAGTTCTAAACCTCGCTCAGGCCACTCAATAACAAGAACTCCATCCTCACTTTGACTCACTAAATCTAAATCCTCTACTTCATCAACTTCTGTCAGCCGATAGAGGTCTGCATGATATAAAGGCACTTCACCCGGATGTCTCGCCATCAGAACGAAAGTGGGACTATTTACTTGCGTCTCCACACCAAGACCCATTCCAATACCCTGCGCCAAGGCTGTTTTTCCAGCCCCGAGTGTACCGTTCAACAGTAGAACATCTCCCTCGATTAATAGTCTCCCGATTCGCTTACCGAGTGCCTGTGTCTCCTTGGCACTACGAGAGGTAATTCTCTTTGTATTACTCTGGCTCATGAATATCTCCATGATCCCAGCCCACCCTATTTGGTATAAAAGAGATGCCCTCCTGGTCAAGAACTCGCACCTCTGGGCGCTCGTTTTCGACCTCGACAACTCGACCAATAGGTTTGAACAACAAATCGCTATCTCCATTCAATGAATCTATAATCTCTCTTGGTGCTGCCACGACCAGTTCGTAGTCTTCACCACCACCGAGAGAAAAGTCTAGCGCTTCTGCCGCTGTAAACTCTGTTAACAACTCAATATCTTGAGGAATTTCACTGGCAACAATCTCGATGTCCACACGGGATGCCTGAGCTATGTGATCAACGTCCTGCATCAAACCGTCGGAAACATCAATAGCACATAGAACGCCACTACTTCGAGCGAGGCGACCCTCCTCGATAGAGGCTACTGGCCTGCGATGAGCAGCGATAAGTGACGACAATTCATTATTGGAATCAGATCTCTGAATGAGAGCCAAGCCACCAGCCGACGAGCCAAGAAAGCCTGTTACCGCAACGACGTCTCCTACTCTTGCACTATCGCGTCTCATTAGTGGCTTGTCCGTGGCAGAAGCCGAACCTATAACCGTCACCGATATACTGGTCTCTCTCCCGCGCACAATATCTCCACCCGCTATTTTTGATCCGAAACGTAAAGCAGCATCTCGGATACCGTCACACAAGTCGTCTATGAATTCCGTGCCCTCAGCGACCGTCACTGACAACAGTAGAATGTCAGCCGACACTCCCATAGCTGCAAGATCAGATACAGCAGCGGCAACCGATCGCCAGCCGATGTCCTGAGGAACCATCGTTGCGACCGATCCTGATTTCCAGTGAATCCCCTCAACCATCGTATCAATGCTAGCTACGACCATATTATTTCCATCTGGAAGGGCCCAAGCCGCAGCATCGTCACCTGGCGGAATAAGTATATCCTTGGCAGCGGACTCACCAAGTCGACCAACAATCCGATCAATCAGATCGAACTCTGCGAAGTTGGCCGGTTGGGATGTATCGTTTAAATTCATGATGAATGCAACTTTACACGTATTAGTGCGAACATAAAAAGGGATAGGGAGTCTCGCTGCCGTGGAATTACCGAAAATACTAATCAGTCGAGCAGAGTACATAGCGACTGAGAACTGGGATGACTATGCGGCCGGGGTAAGTGCCGCAGGTGGAGACCCTGTAGAATTCACACTTAGCGACTTCCAGCGAGGCAATATAATTCCTGATGCGGCTGGAATCGTGCTTACTGCGGGCGTGGATATCAACCCAGGGCGTTATAACAGTACTCCGCATGAGAAAGTCTCTGAGTGGAATGATGACCGAGATATCTTTGAAATCGCACTTATTGAGCAAGCTATTCTTGACAAAAAGCCTCTCCTCTGTATCTGCCGAGGTGCTCAACTACTGAACGTTTGGGCAGGGGGCGGATTGCTACAGCATCTAGAAAACAGAGAACCGCACAGGGCACGGCGTAATCCAACGACCGAGATAGTCGAAAGTGGGTGGCACGATGTGACAGTAACGCCTGACTCGCTCCTAGCTACGATTACAGGAACCTCAGTCCTCCACGTGAACTCACGTCACCACCAAGCGATAACGAAACACAATCTAGCACCCGACGTCAAAATTGCAGCAATTGCAGAGGACGGAGTAGTGGAAGCAATAGAACTATCCGTGCCCTCGTGGGTTCTGGGTATACAGTGGCACCCTGAGCAACAGGAAATGCTGTCGGTTCCGAATCTTGAAGCAGGATCAAAAGCAATTTGGTCCAGTTTCATCCAAGCCGCGACCAGTGGAGGCCTGACACATCTCTGAAACTTTCCTTTACTTCGCGTACGGATCGAATTTGGATCCGGATCGACTGCACATCAATTGCCCATCGGCAAAATTGGTCTCGGCCGGAAATCTGCCGGGTTACAGACTTGATTTCACGAAAACTAGTGAAAAAAGATGGCGGGGTGGGGTAGCTGATATCGTTCAGGATTCGGAAGCTAACGTGTGGGGTGGAATATGGCTGATAAGCGAGTCCGAATCAGATGCACTAGATCGTCAAGAAGGGGTGCACCTTTCGCCCCAAGGCTACCATCGACTAGAAGTCAAGATCAGAGGCTCGAACGGGCGTCAATATACGTGTAGGACCTATGAAGTATCTAGCCGTGAGGGATTTGGACTTCTCCCCTCACCGGCGTATAAATCCACACTGGTTCGAGGGTCAAGATACTGTGATCTGCCTAGTGATTACCAAATTTATATCGGTAAACTACCTGATAATGGTAATTCCGGTGGAGACCCAAATCTATCTCCATAGATACACCGTTTGTGCAGCATTTACAAGTGATTTCTGATAAACTGTACAGGTAACTTAGCGATATATTCTTCCGAGGGAAAATGGTCACTACCACCAGCGTTGACGACTCAGACGGAAGCGGCGTCCGACCCGTCCAAATTGAAACAGAAATGCGCAGTGCATATCTCGACTACGCAATGTCTGTCATTGTTGCTAGAGCTCTTCCCGATGCGAGAGACGGGCTAAAGCCGGTACAAAGAAGAATTCTTTTTGGCATGCAGGACCTAGGAGTCAATCCTAACTCAGCGTTTAAGAAGGCCGCACGTATGGTGGGTGACGTGATGGGGAAATATCACCCCCATGGTGATGCCGCAATTTACGAAGCTCTCGTACGAATGGCACAGCCGTTTTCCATGCGATATCCACTGATTACAGGTCAAGGTAACTTCGGCTCTATAGATGGCGACCCACCGGCAGCGATGAGGTATACCGAGGCGCGACTCGCACCCATCTCCCTCGAGCTTCTCGCCGACCTCGATCGAGACACCGTGGACATGGTTCCAAATTTTGATGACTCTTTGAGACAACCAGAAGTTCTCCCGGCCCGCCTACCCAATCTGCTGCTCAATGGAGCCAGTGGTATTGCAGTTGGAATGGCGACAAACATTCCTCCTCACAACCTCAACGAGCTAACAAACGCGATAGATTATCTGATCTCAGACCCGAACGCGACGGTCGACGAGCTCATGAAGCATCTAGACGGTCCGGACTTTCCGACTGCAGGTATTATCTATGATCGTAACCAGATCAGACAGGCCTATGCCACCGGGCGCGGGCGCATTGTCATGCATGCCCGAATCGCTCTCGAAGAGACCACTTCAGGGAGATCGCAAATAATAGTCACAGAACTTCCGTATCAGGTGAATAAAGCGGCACTGCTGGAACGTATCGCCGAGCAGGTACGTGCCAAAGTGATTGAGGGAATTACCGATCTCAGAGACGAGAGCGATCGGGAAGGAATGCGTATCGTCATCGAACTTGGACGAAATTCATCGTATTACTCGGTTCGCAACCAGTTGCTAAAACATTCTGCCTTAGAAACGGCCTATCACGTCAATTTGGTTGCACTCGTTACCCAAGAGGACGATGGTCCCGAAGAAATAGAGTTTGTCGACGACGAGGCCATTTTTGATACTGAATGGGCTCCCGACAGACTAGACGAATTTGACCAAGCCGAAGTCACCGGTCGTCCCGAAACACTGTCTATTCGTGAGGCAATGCAGGCGTTCATAGATCATCGCAGAGAAGTAATCCGAAGACGCTCAATATTCGACCGCCATAAGGCTCGACAAAGACGTCACATTCTCGCCGGACTTCTAAAAGCTATTGATAATCTAGACGAGATTATTGACACCATAAGGCAAGCTGAGTCCGCCGAATTAGCAAAAGCATCACTTATGAGTGATCCGCATCAGTTAACCGATAGACAGGCTCAGGCTGTTCTCGATCTGCAGTTACGACGGCTTGCGCAACTCGAGTCATCACGGATATCCGAAGAATACAATGAACTACAGGAATTTATTAACTCACTAAATGAACTCCTAGCGAGTCAACAAAAGATCGACGACGTTATACGCGCTGATAACGAGGAACTACGAGAAAAATATGGTGATTCGCGCCGCACCCAAATAGTCGAGTCCCCTCCTGATGATCTGTCGGCTGCGGATCTCATTCCTCATCAGCAAATAGTGGTCACCATGTCCGAAACCAACTATGTGAAGCGCGTTCCAGTCGAAACCTATCGCACTCAACACCGCGGGGGAAAGGGTGTAGCAGGACAAACATTGCGCGACGAGGACAAGATAAAGTTACTCATATCATGTGACACACACGATCGCCTTCTAATCTTCGCTGCTTCAGGAAGGGTATTTGCCCTAGACGCTCATCTCATTCCAGATTCCTCCCGAACAGGGAGAGGTAATCACATAAAAAATATTGTTGAGTTTGGGGACGCACACGACGACGATCAAGTGACAGCGATTGTAGCGATTAAGTCAAAAGATGAAGATAGTGACACCAATAACGCAATGATTTTTGCCACGGAAAAAGGCGAAGTCAAACGCACACTCGCATCGAGATTCGATCAAGTACGACGTAACGGAATTATCGCTATGAATTTAAAAGACGGTGATCGACTGGTATCGGTTGCCCCTGCACCATCTGATTCAACCGCGATCCTAATTTCTAGTGATGGATACGCTGTACGGTTCGAAGTAGGCAAATTGCGGGAAGCCTCTCGAACGTCGGGTGGGGTCCGAGGAATCAAACTCAACGAAAACGCCAGACTAGTAGGTCTTGTAATTGACAATCAAGGTGATGACCTTCTTGTGATGTCAAACGAAGGTAAGGGTAAACGCACCCCAATTGATGATTACCCAATAAAGGGCCGAGGCACACGCGGCGTGAGAACTTTTGGACCAACCGATCAGATAGAGCTTATCGGAGCGGCCGCTGTGAAAGATACAGACGAACTCATGGTGATCACTAAAAACGGACAAATGCTCCGAACCAAGGCGGGCGACGTCAGGCAATCTAGTAGAGCCACCAAAGGAGTTATGACCCAAAAGCCATCTGACGGTGATGCGCTCGCAGCATTTGCTGTTGACGTCTCAATCGAAACCTAGTTATCTGGTCGGGGTGCCCGGATTTGAACCGGGGACCTCTTCGTCCCGAACGAAGCACTCTGCCAGGCTGAGCTACACCCCGCACCGCAAGAAAAATATCAAAATCGAGAATGCACGCCATAAGTATGAAACTACCGTACTTCGATGGACTTCAATATTTCTTCAAGGTTGTACTTAAAACTATCACCTGAATCAAGTATTAGGTAACTGTTTGCCTCGTCTGGCTCAATCTCTTCACGTTGCATAAGCTGATCTCTAACAATCTCAACTGTGGCGTCAGAGATATTGCCAGTTTGGCGGGATCGGTCTGTAACACGCTGAGAGGCAAGTGGTTCATTTATCCTCAGTCCCACTAGCAGTGTTTCTGCTTTTGTATGCTGAGCTGCCTGAAGTGTCTCGGCTCTATGCACTTTTTGCAGGTGGGTAGCATCAGCTACTACGGTGAAACCTTCTCTCAAATACTTTTGAGTCCGCTCACGAAGGGTCTGATACACCTCGACATTCATATCTAGGTCATAGTGTCGGGCATCCAATACTTCTGTTACCGGAATTCCAGCTAGTTCCTTCCTTATGACATCCGAATTGAGCCAGACAGCACCAATTCTTGCCGCCACGGCTGCACCCAATAATGATTTTCCGCTTCCTGAAACACCGGACAATACTATAAATTTTTGGGTTTGGAATCTCGTAGCGAAGGAATCCGCCAACTCACTATACTTTTTAGCCTCGACGATTGCTGAATTTCTCGCGTCGTGGTCAATATTTCTATCCATAGCTGTGATGGAAAAAATTTTAGCCCTGACGAAGGCTCGAAACATTCGATGCAGCGGTTGGAGAGCAGATAAGGTCTGATCGCCAGAGGAGATAATGTAATGAGCCACAAATTCATCCGCGAGGTCTTCCCACCCCTGGAAAGTTAAATCCATTGCGAGAAAGGCAATTTCATAACCCACGTCTAAAAACCGGAACTGAAACCAGTCATTGAATTCTATACAGTCAACAATAAGTATTTCTGCATGACCATCGGTCTCACTTGCGCTGGATTTCACCAGATAGACGTGATCACAGTGCAAGTCTCCATGACCCTCTACCACCAGTCCCGACTCCAATCGGTTTAATAAAATACCTTCGATACGATCCAAAGTGCTATCCGTAAAGTGATTAAGTCGGGCCTGTATCTCTTCATCAAAGGTGACTCCTAGAAATTCCCTTATCTCACGAGTTTCGCGATCCCACCAGGCTCGGACAGCGCCAATACCAGCAAAATCTGGATCGCTCTGCACCTTTGGACAATCACGATGAAAGGCGACCAATCGATTCGCTAGATCAACCGGCAAGTTCGACATTACTTCGGTACTTCTGTCCTCACTCCCAGTAAGAAACTTCTGAAGCGTAGAATCCTCAGGCAGCCGTTTCATCTTTACTGCCCACTCAATAATCTCTGAGTTCGGCAGGTCTTCATTCGCGGGTTCCACCTGTATTTGACCGGACGGCAGTAACACGATCGGTACTACCGAAATATAAATCGACGGAGCCAACCGACTATTCAATTTGACCTCTCGCTCACAGTTGAGTCTCCGCGTCTCAGCAGATAATTGGTTAATGAAACCAAAATCAACAGGTTTCTTCGTCTTATAAACAAATTCTTGAGTGAGATGTACATAAGAAATGTGCGTTTGCCGCAACTCAATCTCTTCATCTTGCACTGGAAATGGATACGCCGCACTCGTCAGCATCGCAGTCACATACGCCGGGCGGTCAGATTCCATGATTCGAAATTAAGTGCGGTTGAGTAACGTGTCAAACCTGAACCGTTAGAATATTAATCATGGAAAATAGCCAGCTCAGTCATATTGATGAATCAGGTGCTGCTCATATGGTCGACGTGTCTGCAAAAGACCCGACTGCGAGAGAGGCCACGGCTCAGGCGATGGTCTATATGAGCCAAACAACACTTGATCTAATTACCAGTAGTGAAATTCCCAAGGGTGATGTATTCGCGAGTGCGCGAATAGCGGGAATTATGGCTGCGAAAAAAACCCACGACCTCATACCACTTTGCCATCCTTTACCAATTAGCAGTATCAATATCGATATAGAGTCTTCTGCTGACGATAGCCAACCCGCACTCTATATAAATTCGACCGTGAGAGTGACTTCGAACACAGGAGTGGAGATGGAAGCGCTGACTGCCTGTACTGTCGCTGCTTTGACAATTTATGACATGTGCAAGTCTGTGCAAAAAACAATGACAATAGGTGACATCAAGCTACTCACGAAATCTGGTGGTAAATCAGGAGATTTCAGCGCATCCTAAATTCGCATCACCCCGAACGAGGCTTCGTTCCCGTCAAGCATTCCCTGCCAGGTAAATGCTTCTTCAGGTGACTCAGCCTCGACTACTTCTACTGCCAAAGTCTCTTCACCAATATGAACTCCGTGAAGTCTCATAGCTGATGCTACAACGCCGTCACTGGTCCAGAAAACTCTGATGCGGTCTGAAATGTCAAAATCCGCATCTCGCCTCATATTCTGTAATCGCCTGATCACCTCTCGTGCCATTCCCTCCGCAATGAGCTCATCGTCAAGTTCAATCTGTAGTAGTGACAGATATCCGCCATCCTCCTGAGCTGCCCAGCCTTCGACTGCCTCTACGTCCACTAATACATCAGAGGCAGATAATTCAAATCCACTAATTGTGACTGTCTCGCCTTTTTTCATCATCTGCACAATTTCGAGCGCGTCAGCAGTACTCAAGGCCTCTTTCACGTTATTTACTTCTCTCCCCACTCGCGGACCGAGCGTTTGCAAATTAGGTCGGAGTTTGTATTCGATCAATTCTCCAGCATCTTCAGTGACGATGACCTCCTTCACATTGAGTTCCGACGAAATATCGTCACTCCATTCGCGTAAGGAGCTACATTCGCTGGGATTCCTTGGCACTAAAACAACTTGGGCGCAGGGCTGACGAACCTTGATTTTACCGGCTTCACGTGACGCTCTACCTAATGAAATCATGCGCTGCACAAGAACAACTTCCTGTGAAAGATTTTGATCTATAAGTGCTTCGTTGACGTCAGGCCATTGTTCCAAGTGGATAGAATCTGTGTCCCCGCTTGATTTCGAAATACTAAGATTTTGATAGATGGCTTCAGATATAAATGGTGTGAACGGGGCGAGCAATTTTGCTGTGGTCATCAAGCACTCGTACAAGGTCGCCAGTGCCGCTTTCGAATCCTCATCTTCACCAGAATTCCAAAATCGCCTTCTGTTTCTGCGAACATACCAGTTCGAGAGTTGATCCACGAAGTTACTGATTGGTTGCGCCGCTTGAGCCGGTTCATACGCCTCCAGAGCGTCTGTAACCTTTGACACTGTGAGCTGCATCTCCGAACGAATCCATTTGTCGATCGGCAACTCTGGACCCTTCCGCTCATAGTTACTTGGGTCAAATGTTCCAGTGTTCGCGTATGTCACAAAAAATGAATACGTATTCCAAAGAGTGGATAAAAATTTTCGAGAAGTTTCCTGGACCAAATCGGGTGAGAATCTCCTTGAGTTTCCCGGCGGTGCAGCAGTGTACATTGTCCAACGGACTGCATCCGCACCATACTCATCTAAAACCGTCCACGGATCAATTACGTTGCCAACTGACTTAGACATTTTCTGGCCGTTTCCGTCCAAAATATGGCCCAAGCAAATCACATTTCTGAAGGAATGCGTAGACGACACATCCCCGGTGGAATTCAGCAACGTCGCGAGGGCATGGAGGGTATAGAACCAACCTCGCGTTTGATCAACAGCTTCACAAATAAAGTCTGCTGGAAATTTCTGATCAAATTCTTCCTTATTCTCGAATGGGTAATGCCACTGGGCATAGGGCATAGCGCCAGAATCAAACCAAGCATCAGCAACTTCAGGAGTCCGACGCATAGCACCGCTGCAATCTCCGCACCCTATAACGACCTCATCCACGAACGGACGATGAGGATCAATATCTCCATCTCCATTACGGATCGCTTGGCCTGTCCCACCAATTGCCCGATCTTCTAGCTCACTAAAGGATCCAATAACCTCAGTAGATCCACATAGCTCACAAATCCATATTGGCAATGGAGTACCCCAATATCGTTCTCGAGAGACCGCCCAGTCGACATTATCTGCGAGCCATTCACCAAATCGGCCATCACGAATATGTCCTGGTACCCATCCAATTTCCTGGTTCCCGCTAACTAGACTTTCCTTCACCTGAGTAGTGCGTATGTACCAGGACGGTTTCGCGTAATAGAGAATTGGCTGACTACATCGCCAACAAAACGGATATGTGTGTCTTATCTGTTCTGACTTGAATAGAAGACCTCGCTCACGTAAATCGCGAATGATTGCTTTATCAGCGTCTTTTGCAAAAAGACCATCGCCTGGTCCGCCAATAGCGGTCCCATCTGGTGCGACTGGCTGCAAAAACATCAGATTATTCATCCTTCCGATTTCGTAGTCAGCAGCTCCAAACGCTGGTGCAACGTGTAATACTCCCGTACCTTCGCTTGTTGTTACCTCATCAGAAGCAACAACACGTCTAGTAGGTAATTGAGCTTTCGACTCAGGCTTTGTCGCCGCCCCGTTGACAAACATATATGGATTCGCATCAGCCCAATTCTCCGCAGCCCAGAGTTCGTGATACTCAATATCCAACAATTCAACGCCCTTAAAAGTAGTTAGTACTTCACTGTCAGGGCTAATCTGCTCAAGGAGATCTCGAGCAATAATTATTCGTTCACCACCAATTTGCTCATCTTCACGCTGCGCAAGAACATAGTCGGCATCAGTCGAAATAGCCAATGCTGCTGATCCGGGTAATGTCCAGGGTGTGGTGGTCCAGGCCAGTAGTGAAGTCTGGACCTGGTCATCAAGCCTAAGTGTCTTCCTGATCTCTGCATCTAATGATGGCTGATTCTGGCGTAACTTGAAACGAATAGTGATACCTGGATCCGGAGTATCTTCTTGATAACCCAGTGAGATTTCGTGACTGGAGAGAGAGGTCTGGCATCTTGGGCAATGTGGCGTCACCCGGAAATCACGGAACATGAGTCCGTTATCCCAGAGTCGCTTAAAAATCCACCAACAGGACTCAACGTAATTGGCTTCGTAGGTAACATATGGCTCCGTCATGTCTACCCAGTAAGCAATACGCTCAGTCAGCTTCTCCCATTCCTGAACATATGTGAAGACCGAATCACGACATCTTCGATTGAATTCCTCCACGCCGAAAGATTCGATCTCTTTCTTCTGACTTAGGCCAAGCTGCTTTTCAACCTCAAGTTCAACAGGCAGTCCATGTGTGTCCCAGCCGCCCTTACGAGATACCCGGTAACCGCGCATTGTCCGATACCGTGGAATTAAATCTTTGAAAGCGCGTGCCAAAACATGATGAATACCGGGGTTTCCGTTAGCGGTAGGAGGGCCCTCGTAAAAAACGAATGGTCGCGTTTCTGATCTCTCTTCCACAGAACGCCTGAAAATCTCTTTCTCCCTCCATATCTGCAAGATATCCAACTCTTGGTCAGGAAAAGAAACTCGAGAACTTACATCGTTAAATAACGTCACCTGATCCCCTTAAATTAAGCCAGTAATGAAGGTTATCCAGCCAGATTGCTAGCCTCAACCTGATCGACAAAATCCCTTACTAGACTATTCCACAATTGCGGCGTTTCAAAATAAGCCGAATGCCCGGCGTCCGGAACTTCGATATAACGAGACCCCGGCGTGAGTCGATGAGAAATCTTAATAAGCTCAGGGTGCACAACTCGGTCCATCTCCCCGCATATCCAGAGGATAGGAATTCCGCTCTGCGATAAACGTTGTGCCGTAGACCCCTTATAGTTAATCATTCTTTTGGTGGGTGCTAGAAAATCCTTCGGTCGGGGCGGATTCAGTCCTCGGAGTTGTCTGTATAAAAAATACATTTCAGGATCTTTAGTCTTGAAATCCGGTGCCATTGCTCGCTGCAAAAGTGATCCGGAGAGTGTGCCGTCAGTTTCATACTGTGACTTCAGTGACCTGTACTCATCGTCAACACATCCACCATTGGTGCCAGCATAAATTAACGAGCGAATCATTGATGGCTCACGCGAAAACAAGCCGAAAGCTGTTCTGCCGCCCATAGACTGACCAACAAAGTGCACGTCTTTCGCACCAACATGTTTTAGCAATGCTCTGACGTCACCGCCAAATGCAATCCTCCCCGGACCGTCCTGTATATCTGGTGACCGACCGAATGCTCGATGATCAAATGTGATCACGGGATACCTATCTGAAAAAGCTGAGATGTTCTGCCACCAAACTAACCCGTTGCCACCAGCACCGTGTGCCAGAAGAACCGGTGATACATCCGCGGTACCGATATCCGGCCCATACACCTCAAAATGCAGTGAAAATCCATCAGCGAATTCTAGGCGGGGCATACTCCTGCAACTCCTCATCCCACGGCTCACCCGTGGCACTGGCTACCACGTCAAGCATGTCTTCAACGTCTCCTCTTAGATTCTCGTCGGGCTTTTCACGCAATAGCTCCAAAGAGCTTAAAAATAGCTCACGCGCGCGCCCATAAAACTCTGGCGCCGATCCATCCACTGCTTGAAATTTGAATTTCGGTCGATCCAACGCATTCGCAATATATTCTAGACACCACCCAGCTGTATACAAAATATATGGATCGTCGCCCCCGAACTCAACGGCTTGATCAAGATACGTAACACCATCTGAAAATTGCCTTAATCGTGTCACTTTGGTCTGTCCAAGATACGAAAATCCTGGAGCAAATTTAGGATACTCCACTAAAAGAGCTTCAACCTGCGAAACAGCCCCGCTGATATCACCGCCTGCATGTCGTTGCATCGCATTTCTAAGAATTTCATTTGGATCCACGCTAGTAGCCCTCGCCCCTTGGATATCAATAATAAGGATCCTCAAGGAAAAAAACCTGAGTCGCTGATAATGCGTTAATATCCGAGGTACTGCGGAGGGAATTAATTTATGAGTGAAGAACTTGAACTTACCCAGGATATGAAGGACGCCATCGACAGAGAGGGTGATCCTGTGCTCTATGAGGTGACTACACTCGGCATACGAACATTTGCACGAGCAGTGGGTTACACGAACGAGATTTATTACGATGAAGACGTGGCTAAGGCCGGCGGACATCCAACATTGCCATCCCCACCCGGATACCTTGGGATGCCGATTTGGGACCCTAACAAAGCACCCTCACGCCAACCTACTTTCAACAGTCCCTTTACTCGAAATTTGAATGGAGGAACTCAAGTGCAGCCAATCGAACAAGTGTATGCTGGCGATATTCTGAGTGCTGTATCAAGGATCACAAATTTAACAATGAGTCCTAGTCGATCATTTGGGAAAATGCTTATTCGAGAGAGTGAAACGGTATATACACGACAATCTGATGGCAAAGTCGTTGCGAAGACACAAGGGCAAGGTATCTCGTACTAGGGATATATCAGAGATCAAAAACAGTAAATTATTAGGAGTTCAAAATGGTTGAAGCACAAAGCTGGAATGCGGTCAGTGAAGGTCAGGAATTCATCCTCACCGAGGAAATGGATTCTCAGCGATTGGTAGTCTGGGCAGCAGCCTCAGGAGATTTCTATCAGATACATTATGACGATGACTTTGCCAAGGGGAACAATCTGCCCGATATCATTGTCCACGGCGCCTTGAAAGGAATGCTAGTCGGTAGATTGCTTGACGAGATATGCGGAACTGAAGGCCGAATTAAAAATTGGGGCGTCAGTTATCGAGGAATGGATCCCGCACGACACGATCTTACCATTCACGCCACAGTCACCAAGAAATATGAAGAGGACGGCGAGAAACTTCTAGACCTCGAGGTAGGAGTTAAGCAGGACGACGGTTCGACGGAGACGACTCCGGGGACCGCCACTGTGGCGCTACCAGCTTAACAAAGCCCGTTAGATATCGATGCTAACTGCCCAGTTTAACGAAGCTGTAGAACTAGCTGGTCTGCCTATACCAGAGTCACGGCTGGAGATCCTTGGGAATGATCCGATCTACTACTCGCCGTTCAAACTCGGTGCAGGGTCCGCTGTTGTACATGGCCTCGTAGGGTCGAAAATAGATGAACTATGGCAGCTGCAAGGGCATTCGCCGCAGACTCTGCGTATCGATATGAGGCATTCCGCCGCATCACTAAATTCCATGAGTTGGCTAAACTTAGAAAATATGCCGGAAAACTTCCGGAATCAGGACATGACAAGAATTTACAGGTGTGGTGACGGTCGATACTTTCACTTGCACAGATCCTTTCGTGATGCACCGATCGTAGCGAAACAAATAGGGGTGGATGAGGATGCGGACCTTGAAACAATTGCTACCGCAATGGCGAAACAAAACTCATTTGAGCTTGAAGCAGCGCTTATTAGCAAGAAAGTCACTGGAGCAGTGGTAAGAAGCCCCGAAGAATGGCGAAGACATCCCCAGGGACAATTCCTCAGGGATAAACCGGTGGTTGAGATTACTAAGATTGGCGAAGGACCGGTTGAGAGCTTGAAGGGTGGTGAACGACCGCTCTCGAATTTACGAGTATTAGACCTAACCAGAGTTCTTGCCGGACCGGTCAGTGCCAGAACTCTCGCGGAGCACGGCGCTCAAGTGATGCATGTCGCGTCACCAAGTCTACCTACCATGGAGATGGCAGAAATGGACACGGGACACGGCAAACGGCAAATCCATCTTGATCTCAATAAAGAAGATGATGTGGAAACCTTGATGAATCTCGCTAAGAACACTGACGTCTTTAACCAAGGTTTCCGCAAGGGCACCTTGGATCGCCGTGGGTTTGGTCCCGAAGCCATGGCTAAGCTAAGACCAGGTCTGATTTACGTCTCCGAAAATTGCTACGGGCACGGGGGACCATGGTCCGAGCGACCAGGCTGGGAACAACTTGCTCAAACGGTTTCAGGAATTGCCCAGATGCAAGGAGAACTAGCACCATTGGAACCTGATTGGGACCGGGCACATGCCGCAGGAACTGATCCTTCAGTTCCGCGTCTAGCTCCGGCACCAATGAACGACTACAGTACCGCGTATTTTGCCGCATATGGGGTACTGGAAGCTCTCAGAAGACGCGCGACGGAGGGGGGATCATGGCATGTCCAAGTATCGCTCACTCAGACGGCGATGTGGTACTTGAAACTAGGCCTTAGCTCTGCCTCGGATCTCGCACCTCTCCTTCCGATGGCGAGTGAAACAAATATCTTCAGCAAAGAACTTCAGAAAGAGACACTATACAAACTCATCGAAGAAGCGCCGGCAGCTAACGTCACCGGTAATATTGAGCATTTCTTCGAGTCACATGAAACCGGCTACGGTCAGATGCGGCATCTGTCACCGGTGCTGGAAATGTCCGATACACAACCACATTGGGAATTTGGTAGTAGGCCCTTAGGAAGCGACACAGCTGACTGGGAATAAAAATGAGGGCTTGCTGGTAAGCCCTCATTTATTAATGACTATTTACGCAATATCAGCCACAAGTAGTCTGAATCAACAACCGTGTCACCAGATATGGATCCATATTTGATGCCGGGCGTCGGTCTTCCAAATAGCCCTTCTGATCTACCTCTACCTGCCAAGGAATTCTGATTGATGCGCCCCGGTCAGAAACGCCATAACTGAACTCATTAATACTCTGAGTCTCATGTAAACCGGTCAATCGATTCTCATTGCCACTGCCGTAGTTCTGAATGTGCTCTTGTATGTTCTTACCGAGTGCTTCACATGCATCAACTATCGGCTGATAAGACTCTCGCATTGCCTTTGTCGAATAATTTGTGTGACAACCGGCACCGTTCCAGTCACCTCTGACTGGTTTAGGATCTATCGAAACAACAACCTCATAATCCTCCGCAACTCGGTGAAGCAGCCAGCGGGAAACCCAGAGCTGGTCAGAAACTTCGAGGGGACCTAGTGGTCCTACCTGAAATTCCCACTGACCGGGCATCACTTCAGCGTTTGTACCAGCAATGCCTATACCTGCATCGATGCATGCCGAAGCGTGCACCTCTGATATTTCCCTACCAAAAATGAGGTCCGTGCCCACTCCACAGTAGTAAGGGCCTTGTGGACCCGGGAATCCACCTTCAGGAAATCCAAGTGGTTGCTGACCATCAGCTTCAAACAGAGTATATTCTTGCTCGATGCCAAACCATGCCTCTTCAGAAGCAAACTTTTCTGCCACTTCAGCACATGCAGCTCGAGTATTGGTCGGATGCGGGGTCATGTCTGGAAGAAGTACTTCACAAAGAACCAAGCGATCGTTACCGCCCCGAATGGGATCTGCACAGTCATAGACTGGACGCAGCACACAGTCTGAGTTGGCACCTGGCGCCTGGTTTGTACTGGAACCATCAAATCCCCATATCGGAAATTCTGTTGACCCGTCCGGCATTATCTTCGTCTTGGACCTCATTAACGGGGTAGGTTCAGTCCCGTCGATCCATATATATTCTGCTTTGAAAGCCATCATCCCCACCTTTCTTATCAACAACTAATTACCAGCTGAGCTGGACCGTATGTTCCTATAGATAATTATTCGCCTGAATTATTTCATCCACGTTACCGAATACGGACGTTGATATTAATGCACTCCGAACATTCGCGCCCGAAACATAGCTAATCCCAACGTCAGTCCCTGTAGCGATCGACAAAACGGTATCCAACGTTCCGGACGGTCTCAATGAATTCCTCGTCGGCCTCAATTCGAGACCTAATTCTCCTAACGTGTACATCAACCGTACGAACGCCACCAAAATAGTCATACCCCCAAACCTGATTCAGTAAGACCTCTCTCGTATAAGGTCGGCCAGGACTCGAAGCTAAAAAGCTCAGTAGTGCATACTCCTTATAGGTAAGTTCGACCGTTTCATTGTTAAGCTTCACTTGCCGTCTATTGAGATCAATCACAAGTTTTCCATGCCTGAGTCGACTATCAGAGTCTGTCCCTAAGCTTCGGGCAATCTGCTGGAATATACGGAGACGCAGTTCCGGAATGGATATCGGAGCCTGAATAAAATCTTGAAACTCGAGAGACCGTAAATTTGAATACTCCGAATCAGGACTAATCAATAAGACAGCTGGAGTGGCCAACACGGCCTCATCACGAAGAACAGCCGCCAGTCCACCCAACGAAAGACCGATCTCGACGTCAATAAGAACACACACAGGGCGCCAAGCCCGAGTCTCCTCGAGACACTCCCGAGAGCTCGCTACTATCTTTGCGAGTCGCCCGTCCTCCTTCGCCACAATTTCAATATCTTGGATGTGGTTTGGATTAGATGTCAGTGCCAAGTAACCTTCCATTCTGCGATTCTATCAGTCGAGACCCAACCCACAATCAGAACATATGTGCTAATATAGGAGTATCTCTAAGCCGTGAGGAGCAGTCCACTGGTGGGCTGGGACTCATATTCATGCTGAGCCGATTGCATATAGGGGGTATATATCGCTAGTCTCGTAGGTCGTACATCAAATATTCACATATTTGGAAGTGAAATGCGCAAAACTGCGTGTGCAATCTAAGCACAGAAAGAATTAAGTACGGCAGAGTGGAATATGGATTTCCGACTCCGACGCACTCGAAGGGTTGGCCGTTGTGAAAGTAATGTTTGTTGAGACAGTTGAGGGATCTGGTTCTCGGGGCGACGTCAAAGATGTCAAGCCAGGATATGCCCGAAACTACCTTCTTCCTAAAGGACTCGCGGTTCCTGCCACTCCACATGCTGTGGAACGAGCTGAAGAACTACGAGTCGCTGAGGCAGAACGTCAAAAAGTTCAAGATGCACATTACCAAACACTTGTTGATCGCCTGACTGAATCACCAATTATTATCGGTGTTCGTGTTGGCGAGCAGGGTCGACTTTATGGGTCCGTCAACAATGCTGATATTGCCGAGAAAGCTGGGGAAATACTCGGTGAACAGCTTGACCGACGGCGGATTCTCTTAGGAGAAGCCATTCGACAAGTTGGTGTCTATTCGGTTCAGTTGCGATTGTCTCCAAACGTGCAGCCATATGTTTCTGTGGTTGTGGTGGACGAGGAATCGCCAGACGGTCTCGAAAAGGCCGCCGATCTTCTTTTGAATCCTCCCGAAAACGTCGAAGACGTTAAGGATGATTCGGAAAATGAGGATAGTGAATCGATTGACTCTGAAAGTGACGATGCCATTGCTAGTGCGTCGGAATCGGAACCAAACCAAGAAGAAGACGAGTAGGGTAACCGATTAGCAGATGAACTCTCTCCGCTCCGAATCAGCTTAGTCTGAGGGCGATTCCAGAAAAGTTGATCAGCGTAGACCTTGGTCCCTGCATTAGGCGCCAGAGGTTTCCGAATGGTCAATTCAAATACCGGTCAGCTAAGTGCTTTCCCTCAACAGCCGAGGTCAAACCAGCGCTTTGCTCAGCAACTGCCGCCTCATGACATAAGTGCTGAGGAAGCTGTAGTTGCGGCAATCCTATTGGACGAGACGGCTCTAGTGAAAGTCTCAGCAATACTGCAGAGTGATGATTTCTTTGATGTTTCATGCAAAGCCGCCTTCGAAGCCAGTCTGCTGCTAGAGGAGCGAAGCGAACAAATCACTGCGACCACAGTGGGACATGAATTAGAGCGACTGGGGTTACTGGACACTGTAGGTGGTGAAAAATTCCTCGCAGAGGTGATCAGCAAACACTTTACGGCTGAGGGTGTTGAAGCTCACGCACGGATAGTCCGCCGAGACGGCCTCTATCGCCAAGCCATTGAAGGATTCAATTTACTACTACAGAAAGCATATGAGGGTGGAGCCGACCAAGAATCAGTGATTTCGATGGCGGAAGAGCTTTTGCTCAATATACGTGGCGCAGTTGGCAGCGGAGACTTTCAACGAATAAGTGAAATTCTTGAAGAAATGTTGGCCAACGCTGACGACGATGAAAACTTGTCAGAAAGAGTCGTGGAGAGCGGGTTTCATGACCTTGATGCGCAGTTAAATGGGGGTTTCCAACGAGGAAACTTGATTATAGTTGCGGCTAGACCAGGCCATGGCAAGTCCGCTCTCGCCTTAAATTTTGCTCGACACTGTGCACTGGAATCCACTGGCACAGTCGCTCTCTTCTCGCTAGAAATGAGTGGAATTGAGCTAGCGAAACGACTGCTTGCCTCGGAGTCGGGTATCTCATCTCCTAAATTGACTTATGACGATGAACATGAAGTCGAACTTCAAAAAGTTATGACCGCTCACGGATCTCTGTCTGAAGCAAATATTTATATTAACGAACAGGGTGATCTTACTGTCGCCGAAATCCGAGCCGCTGCAAAGAGAATGAAGGCCGAACAAGGTTTGGATTTGCTGATAGTGGACTATTTGCAGCTCGTAAGTAGTGCCCAACGGTATGATTCACCGGTAGCGAGCGTTACCCAGATTTCCAGAACCCTGAAACAAATTGCGCGCGAGTTGGACGTACCTGTAATCGCTGCTGCCCAGTTAAATCGCGCGGTTGAGCAACGGAAGCCTCACATTCCAATCTTATCGGATCTACGTGAATCAGGATCAATTGAGCAAGATGCTGATGTTGTAATGTTCATCTATAGAGAAGCGGAATACCACAAAAGCGAGGACCCCCAGGATTGGCCTCCCGATCTTGACCCTAGACAGGCCAAAATCATAATAGCTAAGCACCGTAATGGGGCGACCGGAGTGATTGACCTTCACTGGGAAGAAAATCTAGCCACATTTAAAGAATATGAACTCTACTCCGAACCGGCGGGGAATCCTCAAGAGACCTCCTTTAGCGATTTCTAAGGAGCTCTTTTGGACAAACATACACTCCCCACTACTCTATTCAAAACCGGCCAAAAAATGATACCTGTTCCGGCACAGTTATTCACTGAAATACTTCCTCGTCTTCATAATGAATCCCAACTGCGGGCAACTCTGTATACCTGGTACGCAATCGCGTCCAAAGGCAGCGGTCAAAGGTATGTCTATTTATCACAGCTGTTAACTGATCCTGTTTTACTCAGCTGGTTTACTCATCTTGGTGGCAAAAATGGCATCCGGCACGGATTAGATCTGAGCTGTAAAGAAGGTGTATTCCTGCAGTTAAAAATCGATGAAGACGATAAAATTCTCGCTCCGAATGATGAGTCAGGTGCTCGACTGATCACCGACTTGAAAGCTGACCTGAAATCTGAGTCAGTGGCTCACCACAACCAATCGCGCGGTTCGAATCCTGAAACTGACTACGAAAAAACCGTAGTGAGTAACGTAATAGAAAAATATGAGAATGAAATCGGGATGTTGACCCCGGTGATCGCGGACATGATAGCCATTGCTGAGCAAACGTACCCAACTACCTGGATCCTTGAGGCCCTCGATATCGCGGCACAATCTAATGCCCGATCTTGGAAATACGTGACTGCAATACTGGCTCGCTGGAAAAACGAAGGGAAAAACAATGACAACGAGGAAACTTCAAGATTTTCTTCCCAACAATCAGGAAGAGAACAAAATAGATACGACTCCGTCATTCAAAAAAGAGCCGACTCCGATAAAAGTTGATCACGAATGTCCACTATGCGGAGATATGGGGTTCCTGCGGCACACAACTAATGTGCAAGACGAACGCTTTGGACGTTCGTATCCTTGCTCATGCACTATCGAAAGACGTAAAACTCGGCTTACCGAAACACTTCTTGCAAACTCTGGGCTCGGCGCACTCAAACGACTTAACTTCGATAACTTACTAAGCGTCGGAAGAACGTCCGACAAAGCCAATCAAACAAATTACGAAAAAGCTACTCAAATAGCTAAAGACTATTCAGCGGTCATGCACGGATGGTTGGTAATTCTTGGAGAGCATGGAAGCGGCAAAACACATGTGGCAGCCTCCATCGTGAATGCGGCAATCGCTCGGGGTATTCCAACCATGTTCTTCTCTGTCGCAGATCTCGTCGATTATTTCCACTCTGCGCTCAACAAAGAAAAAAATGGTGAAGCCACTGACCGAGGGTATTCCGCATTATTGGATATACCTCTCCTCGTTATTGATGATTGCTACAGCCAAATATCAAATGAATGGGGTCAACAGAAGTTTGAGCAGTTGATTAATCATCGGTGGAACGCCAAATTGCCAACCGTTTTCACCACCTTAGCTCTGAATGATGATCTGGATCCCAGATTAAGTATTCGGCTATCTGATGACGAGAATACTCAGATTGTGGATCTGGGAATCTGGGAATCTGCCCCGTATAGTTTTATCGGTGCGATGGATAAATCAACAGTAACGAAGTTTAAATTCGAAAATTTTGTTTCCGACGGTATCGGACTTTCCAAAACACAGCGGCAGGACCTAGTCTGGCTGGAGGGAAGATTAAGAGAATGGGCAGCTCAGCCCGATGGCTGGATTGTCCTCACCGGTAGTCACGGCGTTGGAAAAACACACCTCGCCTGTGCGATTGCAAATGTTCGAATGGAACAGGGTGATAGAGTCGCGTTCGCGACAGTCCCTGATCTACTCGACCACCTCCGAGCGTCGTATAAACAGGAGCAATCCGAATCGTACGATCAAACCTTCAAGCGACTATTAGACGTGAAACTGCTTGTACTTGATGATCTTGGGGCACATAGATCTTCTGATTGGGCTGAGGAGAAAATTTATCAATTGATTAACCACCGTTACACAACGAGAGCCTGGACGATCATCACGATGAATGGTAAACCTAGTAACCTCGAAGACCGAATTGCTAGTCGCCTAACTTTCACGGAACTCTCGGAAGTCTACGAGGTAGAAGCACCAGATTTTAGAACACTACGACCAACATCCTAGTTTCATGGGCGGGGCATCACACCCTCTTGCCAGTGCGAACCGTCCGCACTCCATTCCTTCTTCCATACAGGCACAGTCTCCTTAACACGATCGACCGCACGAAGAGCAGCCTCGAAGGCATCAGCTCGATGGGCCGCGCAGACTCCTACAAGCAAAGAGACCTCACCTACCTCTAAAACACCAATTCGATGCCAGATAGAAACTTTGTAAACCTCCTGAGCTCGGAAGTATTCCAATATCTCTTCACGAACCGAAACTAGCTGTTTCGTAGCCATCTCTTCATAAGCCTCGTACTCCAGTCGAACAACGTTTCTTCCTTCGTGATGGTTACGCACAACACCCTCAAAAATAACAACGGCTCCCGCCTTATCATCCTCAAGTCCTTGCCGCATCTTTGCAGGAGTCAATATCTCTGTGGTGACTAATGCTTCTAAACTGCCCCCGGCTATGGGTGGTACCAGCGCCACCGAATCACCGTCCACGAGTTCAGATTCGTCAGATAAAATATATTCTTCATTAACCGCGATCGCCACCCCTGTTAAATACGGATGGAGTTTTGGATACTTGAGGGATAGTGCCTCCCTTAGGATTTGAACTGTAGCTGAATCGCCCTCCAATTCAACATCTAGCAGATCACTGCCCATGATTTCGCGAAGCCCAGCAAACAATCGAACAGATACCTGCATGTTACGGACACCTCACACAATTACATCCTCAACGGAAATCTCTTAGCGTCTGATTACGTAAAGTCATGATAATTCCAAATAACAAAATAACCAAACCCGCCCCAGAATAGACGAATTGCAGACCAATCACCGTTGCCAAAGTTCCAAGTAACAAAGCTGCAATTTGCATCATCCCCTGAGACATAAAAATAAAACTATTCACTCGCCCCAGCACTTTGTTTTCGACAACTGACTGAATAATTCCTGTGCTGAGTGCATTAATAGCGAAGAAGCAAGCACCACAAATTAGGTTAAAACTGAAAACAAAAACATTAGCTCTGGAGAGGCTATAAAGGAATACTGCGGCCCCGAATAAAGATACCGCCAAAAGCAAAGTAGGCCCTCTTCGCAGTCGCGCGCCGAGGCCAGCTATGATTAGAGTGGAAATCACTCCTCCCACAGTCCAGGTCAAAATCATTATTCCCCAGTCAAGCGCACCGAATCCAAGTTTTTGGTCAACCCAAGATGCTATTAGTTGACCCATCACACCTAGACCAATAGCAATAGATGTCCAGTTCAAAAATAGGACAAATCGAACAATCGGTAATTCCCTCAAGACTTGATACCCATTTATTATGTTATTGAATAATCCCTCACGGGCGGCCCCACTGTCAGCCGGCTCCGACCCCACCCTAATATAAAAAGTGAGACCAACAGCGAGCAAGGGACCAATTCCCGCGAACAAATAAGCAGCAGAATATCCACTATTCTCTATCAGCCAACCTCCTGTCGGGCCCGCTCCCATTCCCCCAACTGCCAAAACCAAAAAAAAGAGACTCAGGCCTCTAGATCCCATAGCCGTGCCGAGGGAATCTCTAACCAACGCTACTCGATTGGGCTGATCCTGTGCGAACACAATTCCAAATGAACAGAAAAGACCAATAACAATCAGAAGGCGAAAAATAGAAGGGTCCGATCCTGAGAACAGGTGAAGAAATACACTTACCACGACAATCGACGAACATGCGAATATTTGACTAACCCGCATCACCGTTCTTCTGGGAAATCGATCTACAATAGCTCCTGCCAGAACCATGTACCCGATGAAGACTGCTCCCGAAAGTGCCGCCTTTATACCAAGAAATAGAGCACTTAAGTTCTCGGGAGCCATCTCACTGATGTACCATGACTGAGTCATAAATAGCACTGGTTGAGTAAAGCCTATAAATAATTGACTTAATAGTAGTAACCGAAAGTCACGAAAATGAAAAACATTCATAACTGAGTATCTCGCTTATTCAGTGGAGATTACGACATAACCATAGCCCATCAACTCTAAGGCAAGGTCCTAGTAGCACGAAGTAACTAACGAAGCCGTATCAGCAACGATAGCCCTCGAGTATTAACGAAATGGAAACCCAAGCAGGTGACACAGTGAACAAACATTCAAGTTCAGGAGCCAATTGTCTAATCACACTGGGCGGAATCGGGAGTGGTCGCTTGGAACAACTCATGAGGACCGCCCTTGAATCAGCTTGCGTCGATCTGAGCGATAGGTGTAATCAGGCAGGTATTTTCTCCAGCATCACTCTGATCACCGACCAGCCTATGACTATTGAAACAGATAATTGGTCCCGTGTAGAGTACACAGAACCTCACCAGTCATTTGGAGACGTGCTGGAAACCTACTTTAAAACAACAAATCCGAAGCTCGTTGAAAATCCGCTTGTATATTTCGGGGCCGGCAGTGCGCCGGTCATTCAAGATGTGGATATCGCAGATCTCGTGTCAGCACTTGATCGAGCCGAACGGAATATCTGCGCCGCAAATAATATTTATTCAGCCGACTATTTTGGCGTTAATCCTGGCAACATAATCGAGATGCTGGATCCCTCCCCTGTGAGTGACAATGAGATTCCAAAGCGCCTCTTAGAAGAAAACAGTACAGAAGTTGTCGAATTAGCACGCAGTAGTCGTTCACAGTTCAACATAGACGTGACCGCTGACCTGGTGACGCTGCTTCTGGCAGACGCGAAAGGAGCAAAGATACAGTCCTTTTTACAAGCTCATTCACAGTTGTTTCGACAAGCAATTCAATGTCAGTGGTCAGCTGCTCAACATCTGACCAACAAAGAGTCTCAAGTTCTTGTTTACGGTAGAACATCATCAAGAATTTGGAAGTACTTGGAAACAGAATCTGCCTCAAAAATTAGAATTATCGGTGAGGAAAGAGGACTTGGCACTGCTCCTCCCGGACATCATCCTTACTCGACACTTGGTGACCTGATCGAGTCAAAAGGAGCTGAAACTTTCTTTACCAGGACGCTCCCGTTGATGTGTGACGCTGCGTTCATTGATCTAATCCCTGTTCTCGCATACCTCCATCCCGATACCACTCAAGAGGATCGGCACGCCGCGTTCCTCATGGACGAATCAGGCATTGAGCACTCTGGACTCAGAACAATTATCCGCAGTATAAACACCAGCCCCATCCCAATCGCGATTGGCGGTCATACATTAGTCGGATCCGGCATAGAATTATTGAATCAAAGAGCTTGGGACTCTATTGACGGAATCAGACCAAATCCATATTGATATTTGGTCGCTAAGCTTAAATCTATAGTGACACACGAGGGAACCTAGCATGAGCCTTTCTAGTACCGACCCAGAAATAGCTGAGGCAATCTCTGAAGAAATAATTCGCCAAACGGCGGTCCTCGAAATGATTGCCTCCGAAAACTACGCCTCGGCGGCCGTGCTCGAGGCAGTGGGATCAGTATTGACGAACAAATATTCCGAGGGTTATCCGGGCAGCCGGTACTACAACGGCAATGATGTCATGGACACTGTAGAGCGCTTGGCACGCGAGCGAGCTAAATCACTATTTGGCGCCGACCATGCCAACCTCCAACCCCATTCAGGAGCTCAGGCCAATATGGCAGCATACTTGGCGGTCCTTGATCCTGGCGACACTGTAATGGGGTTGAAACTGGATTCCGGAGGACATCTAACACATGGCTCCCCAGTGAATGCCTCAGGAAAAACCTATAACTTTGTATCTTACGAGGTAGATCGTGATACACACCTCATCGACTACGAATCTATGCGAAACACAGCCAAGGCATCTCGACCAAAGCTCATAATAGTGGGAGCGACAGCCTATCCAAGACTCTGGGATTTTGCAAAAGCAAGAGAAATAGCAGATGAGGTCGGTGCACTCCTTCTTGCGGATATGGCTCATATATCTGGACTAATCGCAGCTGGAGTACACCCCACTCCTGTGGGACATGCTCAAATAACAACCTCGTCCACCCACAAAACCTTACGAGGGCCCCGGGGGGGAATGATCTTATGCGACAGCGAATTACGTAGAAAAATTAATTCTGGGGTGTTTCCTGGAACTCAGGGCGGACCAATGATGCATGTCATCGCGGGAAAAGCGGTCATGTTGAAGGAAGCGGCCACCGATGATTTCAAGAATTATGCGAGACAAATAATTACTAACGCGAAAATTTTGGGTGACCACCTACAAAGCAATAATTTCAATCTCGTAACGGGTGGAACTGATAATCACCTATTACTGATCGATCTGAATAACCGATCGATCACAGGCCGAGATGCTGCTGATGCCCTCGAGAGGGCTGGTATAGTGACAAACTTCAACTCCATTCCATTCGACGATAAACCCGTCCGCGAGGGTGGCGGAATACGTCTAGGGACACCTGCGATAACTTCTCGTGGCTTGAGAGAAAACCATATGTCCTTGATCGCAGAGTGGATTACCCGAGCGTTAAACAATATCCAGAACGAAATCGAGCTGGAAATCGTGCGGAAGGAAATTCAACTCTTTCTAGAAGACTTCCCTGCACCCGGTATTGACCTGAACACCTGATATGGGATTCTACGGCGAAGATCAGCGTCAAAAACAGAGGTGATCAAAGTGTAGATTATCCCTCCAATTACGACCAGAAAGGGTATCTTTAAAATCAGGACCGTTTCTGAAAGCAAGCTTTCAACCACTGACACGGATATCCCCAACGCAATCAAACCAAAGACAATCCCCGCTGCAGGCATCACAAAGCGTCGTGGTTGCAGAAATTTTGCACGACGCTGCAGTAAGACAGCCAAGATAACAAATTCGAACATAGCCGATGTGACAATCACCCACACAAGCGACTCAACGTCTCCATCCCAAAGTCCAATAATCAAACCCGCGAGAAGCAAATTTACACACATCGCTAGAACAGCTACAAAAACCGGGGTCTTTGTATCGGACAGTGCATAAAAACCTCGACTTAATATCTCAACTAGCGAGTATGAAAATCCAGCCAAGGCTAGAATCTGTACCACTTGCGCAACAGTTTTTGTGGCGTAACTATCAAACGCGCCATATTCAAATATTAGTTCGACAATACCATCTGATAGAAGGAACAACCCTAGGCACAAAGGACTCGCGATCCAGAGAGTCGCTCTAACAGCTAGGAATAAATCACTCCGATACTCTGCTACCTCACCCGCCGAGACACGCGCAACCAAGGCTGGAAAAAAAACCGTACCGAGTGACATCCCCGCTATACCCACCGGCAACATCATCACCATGATGCTTATGGTAATTACATTTATCGCCTCTACTGAAATCAGCGAAGCAAAAAGAATGATAACTAATGTATTTATTTGAGTTGCGCCCAGTCCGATCATCCGTGGACCGGCCAACGAAAAAATTTTACGCACACCTAGATCATTAAACCTTAAATCAGGTGACCATCTGAAGCCTTTCCTAAACAAGGCAGGAATTTGCACAGCCAAGTGAAGAGAAGCACCTGCAATAACCCCGTAACTTAGACTTTCAACACCATACCGATCCACTAGGAATATACCAGCAGCAATTATTCCTAGGTTGTAGACGCACGGAGCTATCGCTGGCATCAAAAAATGTTCCCTGCCGTTGAGTATTCCTGTAGTAATGCCAGATATACAAAAAATAATCGGGGTGATCAACATAATTCGTGTGAGTCGCACACAGATGTCTTTGACGCCCATATCCTCTAATCCAGGCGCGATTACTGGAATCAATGCTGGTGTGAATACAAAACACAAAATACTCATAACCAAAGTCACAAAGAACAAAATGTTAAGGATGCTGGAGGCAAGTCTCCATGCTGCAGAGCTGCCCTCAGTAGTCCAAGTCTTGGACAAGACCGGAATCAGAGCCGATGACAAAGTAGCGCCAGCGAGCAGTTGGAACAGCAGGTCTGGAATACGAAATGCAACAAAAAATGCGGCGAGTTCCGCGTTCTCCATACCAAACGCGCTCGTTATCACTACTTGCCTGATCACACCAAGGAAACGCGAGAGAATAAACCCGAATGCAACTATGAATGTTGCAAGAGCAATACTATTTCTCATATCGTGATATTTTCTCTACCTACATTGATTGCATTGATTGTACCTAGGTGTGCGTTCTATAGAGTGTTCAAAGAGGTATGCTTCGTGTAGCTTGTTGTTAGAGGCATCGCAAAAAATGATCAAGTTGAACAATCTCTTCGGAACAAAAATTGGTATCGACCTAGGCACGTCTACTACAAAAGTAGCTGGCTCTTCCGGTGAAATCATTTACGAGCAGCCCACGGTAGTGGCCATAAGCAAGAGGGACAATATTGTTGTCGCAGTGGGGGAAGAAGCTCAGTCAATGATCGGACGAGCACCCGAAACTATTTTGGTCGTACGGCCAATGAAGGACGGAGCGATCGCAGATTACCTGATCACTCAAGCGCTGCTCCAACACTGTCTTAGAGAGACGGTCGGTAAAACGATAGTTAAGCCTGAAACCATGATCTGTGCTCCTGTCGGCATCACGCCAGTACATCGAGACAGCGTCCGGGACGCTTCCGAGGCCGCTGGCGCCAGGCAACCTACTCACATTATTCCAGAACCACTAGCTGCAGCAATCGGGGCAGAGGTTCCGATTGGATCGGCTGATGGAGCTATGGTTGTTGACATTGGCGGGGGACGAGCTGAAGCAGCCGTGATATCCATGTTTGGTATGGTGGCAAAAGGATCTATTAGAGTCGGTGGAGACAAATTAGATCAGGCAATCCAAAGATACCTCTCTTCCAGGCACGAACTAGTAATCGGTGAAAGAACGGCCGAGCAAATAAAAATACAAATTGGTTCCGCAATTACGGTGGATAATCCCGAAAAAATTCGCGTCCGTGGAAAACACCTCACCGGACAGCCACGGATTGTAACGATTGATTCTAATGAGATAGCTAAATCATTAAAGGAACCACTCTTACAGATAGTCAATCTAATCAGAGGTGTCCTCGAACAAACAGAGCCGGAACTCTCCTCGGATATTGCTGAACGCGGCATTCTAATTACTGGTGGCTCAGCTAACTTACGAGGCCTAGCCATATATCTACGGGAGATGCTCCAAGTCGCATGCTATATAGCAGAATCACCCGAGGATGTAGTCGTGCGCGGGGCTGCGATTGCTCTAGATTTTGCGCCAGCCATAGAGCGGATCATGCTCTCGGCTACTGACGAACTCTACGTCACATCAAGACAGATGTGACACCCCAAATAATCTAACTAATATTCAGAATCTGCCTTTCAAGCAAAGCCTCTGCAATTTGAAGAGCGTTGGTTGCTGCTCCTTTTCGTAAATTATCAGTCACACACCAAAATAAGACACCGTTGTCAACACTTGGATCAGATCTAAGCCGAGATACAAAAGTTTCATCTCGCCCCTCAGCCTCCAGGGGTGTTACATAGCTGGTGAAATCAGAATCAAAAATTATTCCCGGATAGTCATTCAATGCTTGGCCGAGGCTCTCAATCGACACTTGATTCTCAAATTCGACATGAACCACCTCCGAATGACCATACAGAACTGGGACTCGCACACATGTTGAGGCAAATCGTAGCTCATAATCATGAAGAATCTTTCTCGTTTCATTTCTCATTTTGAGCTCTTCTTTGGTAAAACCATCTTCCTCAAAATCGTCAACATGCGGCAGAACATTCCTAGCAATTTGAACTGGATATGCCTCTGGACGAGGTGAAGGATCCCCATTTGCTATAGATATATCTTGGTTTTGCAACTCCGCAATGGCCGCAGCTCCTGTTCCCGAAACGGCTTGATAAGTAGTTGCCGTGACCCTAGAAATAGGATTCACCTGACGCATCGCATCCAAAGCCATGACCAACGGAGTAGTGGTACAGTTCGGAATCGATACAATCCAGTTGTGGTAAGCGAGATCCTCGGAGTTAATTTCAGGAACTACTAGGGGAACATCATCGTCCATTCGAAAGGCGCTACCGTCGTCGATCATCATCACCTGATTTTCTCTGCACCAAGGACCCCATGTTCTAGATACCTCAGACGAAGCTGAGCAAAAAACCAGATCAATCCCCTCTAATTCCTTTTCAGAAACCTCATGGACCTTGATAATCTGATCCCTAAATCTCAGTTCGCGACCTTCTGACCGAGCCGACGCAAGTAACTTCAGAGTATCAATCGGGAATTTCCTTTCCTCGGCGATTGAGAGAAAAGCTGCTCCTACAGCTCCCGTCGCTCCAATTACAGCCACATTAAGTCCAGAGTAAGTCAATTTCATTTCCCCTAAAATAATCAGTATGATTTAAGTCTAGTTTCAAACATACGCAATAACTACTCAATATTGCTGCTCAGTAAGTAAATTGCGTGGCCGCACCACCATTATATTTCCCCACTAGAGGTCATAATTTACATTACATGTCAACAATTGACTTACCATGTAGTAGATACGAAATATTTCCTGATGAGCAATTGCCATTCTTATGACAGAAAACAACACAATAGACGATGCAAGCACCCTTGACGGGAGTACAGAACATGAGGGCGGATCAAAGCCATTCATGGGGGCCTCAAAGTCCAATTTCTGGTGGCCATGGGATTCCGGTGAAGACCGTAGAAAACGGTTGATTGCCAGAGATCATTTCCTGACCCTTGCGCAAGAGACAGCAGTGGCCTTGAAGGCTGCCCGACTAGAGTCGAAAATGACGATAAGTGACATCGAGTCGCTCACTTTTGTGAATGCGCAAATTCTTGAATCGATTGAGCAGGGCCAGTGGGATCGTCTTCCTGCACGAGTTTACTCGCGCGGTGCCACCTTTAACTATGCCACTGCTGTAGGCCTGACCAATCCCAACACGCATGCGGATAATATCTCCAATGTCCTAAACAAGCCAAGTCATCTAAGCCCCAGTGTAGGTCTCATGAAAAAACGGTCTCGAAACGTGCAGGAACTACGTATCGAAATAATATCTCTGGCGGCACTCATAATACTCGTAGTGGGAGCCCTCGTATGGTTTCAAAACAACTACTCAATCACGGAACTTCTTAATCTAGACAACACAAATGATCAGACCACAAATATCATCGACCTGACTTTCCCAATAGTCCTATCCGTGATGCACCCCCGTGCACTACGGTCCAAACAAATGTACACTCAAGGCTATGAATACAAACGCCGGTGAATTTCTTGATTCACTCGAGAGCCTCGATGCATTGGGACGACCGCTTAAAGATCTCCGAATATCAGTAACTGATAAGTGCAACTTTCGGTGTCCATACTGTATGCCTAAGGAAATTTTTGGAGCAAATTATGAATACCTTAGTAAGCAATCGACTCTTACATCCGAAGAGGTAATACGTAGCGCAACGATTTTCCGGTCTCTTGGGATAAGTAAGATTCGAATTACCGGCGGGGAGCCTACTCTAAGAATGGACCTCCTAGAAATTATCCAAGGGATCAACTCAATTGGTGGGATTGATATCGCTATGACCACAAATGGTTCCCTGCTTACCGCACTAGCTCAAGATCTACGCCGCGCAGGACTCGGTCGACTTACAGTGTCACTAGATGCAGTTGACGATACTACCTTCAGCAAAATGAGCGACGTGTCTATCTCTCTTGATAGGGTTCTCGATGGCCTCGAATCTGCAAGAAAAGCCGGATTTCAGCCTGTGAAGATAAATACGGTTATTCGGCGTGGTTGGAATGAAAATACCATCCTTGACCTGGTTGATTACTGTCGTAAATCCGGTGACATCGTCCGCTTTATTGAATTCATGGATGTAGGTAGTACGAATAACTGGGAAATGTCTGAGATGATTGCAAGCTCCCAATTACTTGAAACTATTCAGGAAGTGTACCCATTGGAGGCAGTGTCTCCGAACTACATGGGAGAGGTAGCTAGTAGATATAAGTTCAGTGATGGCAAGGGTGAGTTAGGCTTCATCTCCTCCGTCAGTCAGCCTTTTTGTAGCTCTTGCACCCGAGCACGAATATCTGCTGACGGAAAAATCTATACTTGCCTCTTTGCAGTTGGCAGTAGCTTGGACCTAGCTCATGAACTTAGAAATGGCTCTACCCATAAGGAAATATCAGAAAAAATCTTGGCCTTGTGGGAAAAACGCGACGATAGATATTCAGAATTGAGATCCTCAGATCCTACCAAATTCACGAATGATGAAAAGATCGAGATGTCATATATTGGTGGATGATCCAACGTCAGAGCTCGAAAAACAACGTTACAAGGTATCCAACACTGTTAAATCCTATATGTGCTCCAATTGGTACCCACAAATTCTCATATTTGTGCAACGCCCTAGAAAATATCAGTCCTATACAGAAAATTGGGATTAAAGCCCCAACACTCAGATGAGCCAGGCCGAAAAGTCCTGCACTTATAACTGCTCCCCACCAGGGTGTCACTTTCGAGCTCAGCGATTGAAAGATGACACCTCTGTAAAGAAGTTCCTCAGATATAGGAGCACCAATAATCGCTGCTAGGCCTATTAAAACCCAGGCGAACACAGGCCGACCATCAGATCCTGCACTTGGTATAGAGTTTGTTTCCTTTAGAAACGACAGATCAATACCGAATATTGTCTCTAGGAAAAGAATCACAGCTCCATAAGTAAACAGTGCGATATAAGCTGCTCCCAAAGTCAAAAATATCAGGTTCAGATCTGGAAATTTATTGAGACGTAAGAGTAATGAAAAGTCACCTCTACGTTGAACAACTAAGAACACAACAACTATGGTCAGTAACTGCCACGTCAGCAACACCACCCAAAGCAAAGATTCTTGCAGTTCTTCTACGAGAACGACTCGATCCATCAGAAGTAAGGCGATGCCACCTACCGCTATCAAAGCCCCAATTGTCCCCGAAAGCACCCATAGCGAATCCGTATATCTCAGTTCGTTCCGCATCGGAGAGTTAGCCCAGAGTCAACGGAATGAGCCTAGACCTTAAGTTCTCGTGCAACCGTCTCCATATCCTTATCTCCTCTGCCACTTAGATTGACGATCACTGTCTCTGACGTCGAGATTTCACCCGTGGTGGTCAGCCTATCGAGAGCTGCGAGAGCATGCGACGGTTCAAGGGCCGGAATAATCCCCTCCAACTCCGATAGCTGCTGAAAAGCATGCAATGCCTCCTGATCAGTAGCAGAATAGTATTCAGCTCGCTCAGAGATTTTAAGCCAGGCATGCTCCGGTCCAACACCAGGATAATCGAGACCAGCAGAAACTGAATGTACAGGTGCTACCTGACCGTCCTTATCCTGAAGCAAATACGTGTGGGTCCCGTGTAAAACACCTGGTCGCCCCATAGATAGAGTTGCTGCATGCTCACTATCCAACCCATGGCCCGCGGCCTCAACACCAATTAGTCGCACTTGATCATCTTTGAACGCGTTAAACATTCCGATTGCATTCGAGCCACCTCCTACACAAGCCATAACAACTCCTGGCAAATCCCCTGTGATTTCAATGATCTGAGAACGTGCTTCACGGCCAATGACATCTTGTAGATCTCTCACTATTGTTGGATAAGGGTGAGGGCCGATGGCGGATCCGATAATGTAGTAAGTGTCTCTGACGGTAGTAACCCAGTCCCGTATTGCCTCACTGGTTGCATCTTTAAGTGTTCGAGAACCTGTATCTACTCCCACAACATCTGCTCCAAGTACCTTCATTTTGAACACATTCAACGCTTGTCGATCCATATCTACTTGACCCATATATATGACACAGTCAAGATCCAACAAAGCGCACGCTGTAGCGGTGGCAACTCCATGTTGACCAGCGCCAGTTTCTGCAATGATCCTTCTCTTACCCATGCGTTTCGCAAGCAGGGCTTGGGCAAGAACGGCATTAATCTTGTGGGCTCCGGTATGACACAAATCTTCCCTCTTCAAATAAATTGAAATACCAAGTTTGTCAGAAAACCTCTCTGCCAAAGTCAGCGGCGTAGGCCGACCAACGTAGTCAACGAGTAGCTTGTCCAGTGCTGCTCGAAATTCTTCATCCTTCAGCGCTTCATAATATGCCTGCTCGAGCTCAATCAAGGCTGGCATCAAAGTTTCCGGCACGAACTGGCCGCCAAATTCACCAAAATATCCCGGCTTGCTATTGCTATTAACAATTGTCACAAACAATACTCCTTAACTCATCACAATGACTTCGCCGCCGCAATGAATGATGCGACCTTCATGTAGTCTTTTTTTCCGTCAGTTTCAGTGCCACTAGATACGTCAACTGCCCATGGATTCACTTCCTTTACCACCTCAGAGACATTGCCAGGCGTCAATCCCCCAGCCAGCATGATCGGTATTTCCATAGAGATCTGGCGGGAAGTCTCAAATGGGATCTTTTTTCCAGTACCGCCGAAACGTTGATCATCCTTGGAATCAAGCATGATCAACAATGACCTCTGTGAAGGAATATTCGAAAGTAACTCCTGTCCGTCGGTCGGCGTAGCAACGTGAATAGCTTTTATAATTTGTCGGTTTATCAGCAGTGAGTCATCCCACGACTCTGTTCCAGACAACTGCACTAAATCGACCCCAGTCTCTTCAGTTACAGCATTGACTTCGTCAGGGTGTTGATTTGCAAATACCCCTACAACCAATGGTCGTTTCTGGCTTAAGTAAGTCGTGATTTTTTCGGTACCCTGATGACACCAGTCCGTCAACTCATCAGTAGGAACGTCACCACGCATCATCGGTGGTGGAAGAACAAGTTCATGGTGATTCAGAGGGGAGCCAAGTTCCCTAACCATCGCCCTAGCCATCTGGACTGTCACTTTTCTAGGGGAATCCGCAAAAATTATCCCGACAAAATCCGCTCCACTGCGAGCAGCTGCAATAACATCAGCAGGGCTCTGATTCCCGCATATTTTAACTAGAGGTGGGACGGATTCACGAACCATATATTAGTTCTCCAGCAACATTAGACTTCCAGCAAAATCATCCACATTTCCCGACCGAACTAGAGACTCACCCACAAGTAGTGCTGTCGCACCCGATCTATGCATGCGTTCCGCATCCGATCTGGAACTAATGGCACTTTCAGCTACCAGAACGGCTTGAGACGAACATAACT
>CAXGQC010000005.1:0-42569 GCA_964011795.1 uncultured bacterium
GAATTGATAAGCGGGTGTATATGAACGTAGTAATGAACACTGATGAAGCTCATGTTGTTTTGAGTCTGGTGACCTCACAGATTCTCGATCATTTGCAGATGTCTGAGGAAGGGCGCGAGGTCGTCAAGAGCTGGCGACGCTCTCATAATCTTGGCTCGGGTGATCTCGATGAATTTGCAATTGAACTTAATGAAGCAGTTGGTAATTTCATAGATGAAAATACACGACGTATGGTGCGTCAGCGCGGCAAACTAAAAGTTCAAGAGAGCTAAGCAATACAGGAGTTTTGTGATATGAAGGTAGAATTTACAGTCGACGAGTGCCATCAAATGTTCGAGGCAGTCATCGAGAACTTAACCAAGGAGAACTTCTCGTCTGAAGACAATTATTCCTTGGAAAATTGGCGAACTAACGAGATGAAACCGGGTTCCCTGCTAATGAACAACTTAGCCGAGAAAATTAATCGAGAAGTACAAGGCCAGCATGACCGATCTGAGGTCTCGCCTATTAAGAAGCCGGATTGGGCATAATTGGCTGAGAAAATCAGGTAGATGACATCGAATAGTGATGAATCCCCATTAATTATCGAGCGGAGTGAGTCTGGCGTATACACCCTCGTATTGAACCGTCCTGACAAAATCAACTCGGTCAATATGGCAATGCGTGATGAATTATGGCAAGCTCTGCAATTACTTAGAGATGATAGTACTGCGACGTGTGCCATTATCCGTGGAAGCGGATCACGCGGTTTTTCTGCAGGGGCAGACATTTCTGAATTTGGTACAGCCCCAAGTCTCTACGAGTCAAGAGAAGCAAGACTGAACAGAGATCTTTGGGGAATGATGTCAAAGCTGGAGCTGCCACTGATAGCTGCGATACATGGATATGCGTATGGGGCTGGGCTGGAATTATCCTTGTACTGTGATATCCGTATCGCGACCAGTGGTTCGCAGTTCAGTATTCCTGAAGTATCCCTTGGCTATATTCCATCGGCTGGCGGAAGCCAGACGATTTCTAGATATTTGCGAAGATCAGATGCGGCCTTAATGGGACTCACTGGACGACCACTTACTGCCATCCAGGCCTATAGCGCGGGACTGATTCATGAAGTTGTTGAGGATTCGGAGCTATACCAGCGCTCTGAGCAGATAGCCGACACAATTTCTCACTACAAGCCGGAAGTCATGCGGGCTATGAAATCAACAATTAATCGCGGCGCTGACCTCCCGTTAAAAGAAGCCGCCCAGATGGAGCAGCTGCAGGCGTCTATGTTGAGCACTGGGAGTCAATAGTCGGACACGCTACTGTATTTGTATGGAGAAAATCAAATCCTTTTCCTCAGGTCCAGTAATTCTCTTACTGTCGTCACTATTTTTCATCGGCGTGGTTTTCTGGGGCCTCTTCAATGAAACTGAAATACAGGTACGGTATATCGATGCTGGTCCAGTTGACCGGTTCGCCATCGGGCAAGTTGATCAAGTCGACTCACTTCCTTTGTATGTGGTGGGATTAGAGAATGGGACACTACGAGCGATTGACACCCGCCTTGAGGGCACGGAGTGTGCTGCAGTCTGGGTACCCGATGACGAGCGTGGTTCGCAGATTAACTATCAAAGGTTGCCCGGAGTCTTCGAAGACCCATGTAGTCAGAAAATCTGGGCTGGTGCGGGGCATGCTATCGGTGGGGATGTGCCGTTGCGTACACCCTACCTTGAACCGCGTCCAGAAAGTGACGGCAAGACACATATCTTTGTGGAATATATTGTGATCGCCGGATTCCCTGAAGGTAAGGATGCTGGCTGGCGCAGTGAGTAACAGTATTCAGGTGTTATCCTGCATCCCCTATTCGATAAACAGATGAAGTATTGCTTGTGGAGATAATTATGACAACTTATGAAGGATCCGACATACTTGTGAGCACCGAATGGCTCGCCGAGAATTTGGAAAATCCAAATTTTGTTCTTATAGACGCGGGAGAGGCGGATGCCTACCGCCGCGCACATATCCCGGGTGCTGTTGGAGTTCCGCATCCGTATCTAAAAGGACGTGGTAGCAAACTCGTGATGGAGGCGGCTGAATTTGAAAAAGCTTGTCAGCGCTGGGGGATTTCAAATGACACGTCGGTCATAATTTATGATGACAACGCCTCCCTGCATGCTGCCCGAGTTTGGTGGGTGTTTCAATATTATGGGCATACTGATGTTCGTGTTGTCGATGGTGGTTTCAACGCCTGGCTGGACGAAAATAGACCACTTACTTCGAGAAATCCAAGACCAGAGCCTGGTACATTCAGTGCGACGGCACAACCTGAACAGGTCTGTTTAATTTCCGAATTGAAGAACCGAGTATCCGACGGAAGTGCTCCGGCAATTTGGGACACTCGATCGGATGCCGAATGGGATGGATCGGAGGATAGAGGTAACGACAGAACTGGCCGGGTGCCTGGCGCAGTTCATCTTGAGTGGATACGGTTGATGCAAGGTCCACCTAGTAGACGATTTCGCCCCTTAGAGGAAATCAGATCCACGCTTGTCGAGGCAGGATTGAATCCTGATGGAGAAACTGTGACTTACTGCCAGTCGGGCATACGGGGAGCATTTGGGCACTTCATTCTGGCGTTACTTGGGAATGCATCCGCGCGTAACTATGATGGTTCGATGTCCGAATGGACCTCAGACTCATCAGCTCCTTTGACGCTTGGGTAGAACTAATTATTGTTGTGTTTTGAGCCAAACGACGGTCTTGGCGATCCCCTCCGACAGTGGAGTTGTGGGTGTCCATCCCCAAACTTTTCCGGCTTTATCAGAGTCCAAAGCGGACCGTCTTACATCGCCTGCGCGTGCCGGCGCATGTATTGGCTGCTGCCCGTAACCAATTGCCGAGGCTAGAAGCGCAAAAATTTGATTTGTGCTCGTCTCTATTCCGGTTCCGGCAAGGCATGTGTCTGGTGCCTTCTCCCCGGCTGCCATTAATATGTTCACGACGTCATCCACATATATATAGTCCCGAGTGTCGTTGCCATCGCCAAAAATTGTGACATTCTCCTCAGACAACATACGGGCACCGAAAATTGCTATCACACCCGCTTCGCCGAGGTGATTTTGCCCGGGTCCATAAATGTTCCCGGGCCTTACCACAGACACTGCTGTTTCAGTGCCGTATGTGAGGACTCGCAGATAATGTTCGACCGCAAGTTTTGATACTCCATATATTGATTGTGGATTTACTGAAGTGGATTCACTGAAAGGGACTGCTGAACTGTCCCCATACATGGCTCCACCTGTCGACGTAAAAACTATTCTAGGTATAGAAAAATGGACTGCTGATTGAATTAGAGAAACCGATGCGGTTACGTTATCTTGGATATCTTGTATTGGTTCGCGCGACGATACCGACACCGACGTTTGAGCAGCTAAGTGGAAGATCGTATCCGGACTCGTGTCGGCTATGAGCTCGTCGATGATTGGACGGTTAGACAAATCGATCGTGTGGTAGTGAACTTCGTCAATGAAAGTGGGAGGTTGTTCTTTGTCGACAGCGATAATGCGGTGGTTACTTCCGTTGAGTCTTCGCAAGAGATGTTGCCCTACGAATCCAGAAGAACCAGTCACCAGAATACACTTCTGCGGCATGGGGTTTTCTCACTTTCTGAGCGAGATAGTCAACTTTCCTTAAGATTATTTCATGTTTGATGATTATACATATGACTCATCTTTGACAGGGTGCTATTATTCATCACGATTGACTTTGTCCCGCTGGGGGGGCCGTACGGCTGAGATCCTTGGAATATAGGACCACCCCGAGAACCTGAACTCGGTAATTCGAGCGGAGGAAAGCGAAGGAAGAGTTGTAGAACTTGTTTCTACTCTGCTCAGATCTCCACGTAATCTCCGCAATTACCAATAGTCTCAGGCTAATGAAGCCAGTTGTTAGGAGAAATTTATGCTCGCTGAGATACAAGTAATTCCACAGCCTTCGGGGACGGCGACGAATGAATATGAGTATGTTGAGGCCGCAATAGATTTGATCCAGGAATCAGGTTTGTCATATGAGGTGGGGGCATTAGGTACTTCCATTGAGGGACCTTCAGATGAAGTCTGGGATTTGCTTCGCCGTGTGATCGAAATTTCGGTTGAGTCGGGTGCAGAATCGGCACTGGCACAGATTAAAATTGGTTATTTCCCGGGTGAAGAGAAAAGTATTGCGGGTCTTACCAGCAAGTTCAGAGTAAACCGATGATCCTTCACAGTGTAAAACTCAGACGTAGTCTTCATGGGGTTTCACTTCCACTTTTGGTCATTGCTGGCTTGCTGCTGCTGTGGGAAATTTTAGTCAGTATCAATGATGTGCCCGCGGGGATACTTCCACCTCCTAGCAAAATTATGCAGGAATCATTTTTCCTTCGTGAACAATTGATGGGACATGCTCTCACCACGATGACTGAAGCAGTTGTGGGCCTGGTTCTTGCGGCACTGCTAGGCATAGTCGTTGCTGGAGCGCTAGCGAGTTTGGCAATTCTTAGGAAGGCCCTCCTCCCAATACTAGTAATCTCACAGAATATTCCAATGATGATTCTCGCTCCGCTGATTGTCGTTTGGTTTGGTTTTGGTATCGAGCCAAAAATTGCGGTCGTAACATTAGTGTGTTTTTTCCCGATTGCTGTAAGTTCCGCAGATGCGTTGATGAATGCAGATAAAGACCTACTCGACCTGATGAAATCCATGGGGGCTAGTCGGCTACAAGTACTGCGTTATGTGCGAATTCCTCAAGCAGTGCCTTCATTTTTTTCGGGTTTGCAGATCGCCGCAACATATGCGGTGCTGGGGGCCGTATTCGCTGAATTTTCAGGGGGTACGTCAGGTCTGTGGATCTTCATAGGCCGCTCCCAGCGGGCATACCGCACCGACCAGGTGTTTGCCGCGGTATTTTTAATTGCCATTTTGAGCATTGTGCTCTTTTTGTTGGTTCGTTGGATGGCGCACATTTCGACTCCGTGGAATCGAGTCGGTTCAGACGCTGACCTTCGTGAGCAGGGGAAATAATTAGAAGAAAAGGAAGTGACTATGTTACTCAAACGATTTGGATTGCTATTTATGATCATGTTGGTGGGTATTGCTGTTACAGCTTGTTCGGCAGATGACCCGAAAGAGATGCGTGACGTGACGGTGATGCTGGATTGGACACCGAATACGAATCATGCCGGAATATATTTAGCCAAGCATAAGGGTTGGTACGAGGCAGAAGGAATCAATCTGTCAATAATCGAACCTGCTGAAGTTGGCGTGGAGGCGGCAGTTGCCGCGGGGACCGCTCACTTCGGTTTTTCGTACTCAGAATATGTAATTCCTGCGAGGCAAATGGATGTAAATGTAGTATCCATTGCTGCCGTGATGCCTTACAACGATTCTAGTTTGATGCTTTTGGAATCAGCAGGTGTCTCACGACCTCGGGATCTTGCCGGGAAATTATACGGAGGTTGGGGAGGACTTCTTGAAACACATTTAGTCAAAACTTTGGTGGCATGTGATGGAGGCGATGCAGACACTGTGGAATTCGTCGAGGTTGGCAACGTACCTGCCGTAGAAAGTATGGAGGCGAATCGGTTTGATTTTGTGTGGGAATATGAGGGCTGGGGAGTTATAAGATCCAGAGAATTGCTTGGCAGACAAATCACCACACTTAGATTCAGCGATTATTTCGAATGTATCCCAAATTGGTATACACCAGTGATCATCACTGGCGACAAACTAATTGACGCCGACAGTGGGCTCGTCGAAGATTTTCTTGCAGTCACAAGACGTGGTTACACCGAAGCTGGTGAAGATCCAAGTGCATCAGCGCTGGCGTTGACCTCATTGGCTCCCGAATTAGATGCAAAACTGGTGGAACTTGCAGCGATATATCATGCTGACAAGTATCGGGACGGAAACAAAAAGTGGGGGATCCAGAAAAAGGATGTATGGGAAGAGTTCTCAGAGTTCCTGCTCGATGCGGGATATCTTGAATCAGCCCCAGATGTTGGAAGCAACTGGACAAATGACTATCTTCCGTAGATCAGGAATCGAAGATGCGACTTCTCACGGTTACAGGCCTAGCACACAGATTCGAACGGAGCGGAGTATCGTCATTAAGTGAGCCTATCCAAGCTATAGGTAATCTCGATCTGCATTTGGAAGCCGGCGAGTTTGTCAGTATCGTGGGGCCGAGTGGATGCGGGAAGAGCACACTTTTGAAGATACTCGCGGAACTCATTGAGCCGAGCGAAGGCCACATCAGTTGTTCTCGAGCGGGCGGTAGTCTTCGTGAAGTTGTGTCTTATATGCCGCAAACTGATTCATTATTGCCTTGGCTTCGAGTTAGACAAAATGCGCTACTAGGGGCGCGAATTGCTGGTGTGGATGTTCAGAATGCAGAGCGTGAATTCGATCGTTTGACCGATCAATTTGGTCTGAGAGGGTTTGAAAATGCATGGCCTGCTCAGTTGTCAGGGGGGATGCGACAAAGACTGGCACTGATGAGGACATTCTTGATGCCTCGAGAGATCATGTTGTTTGACGAACCTTTTGGATCTTTGGACGCGATCACTCGTCGAGAGATGCATCAGTGGTTGCAATCGGTCTGGACAGAAACTAATAGATCAGGATTGTTGGTGACTCATGATGTAGAAGAAGCTCTGTTTTTATCAGACAGAGTGTATGTTATGACTGGACGGCCAGGCCGTATGCATGATGAGATTGATGTCAATTTCGTTCGTCCCAGAACGGTTCAGCTCTCTACTGACCCGCAATTCGTCACTATGAAAAGCAGGCTTCTTGAAAGTCTGGAGGTAGGCATGACTAGCGATTAGTCTGACCACCCCGAGCAATCCGCATGAGTTCCAAGATGTCTGTAGTATTGGCAATATCCTCTAATCCTGAGAGGAGCTGTTGCGCTTCTTGGGTGCCTATTACCGGATGAGTTAAGTCGTTGAATTTCTTAGTTAACTTTTCGTCACTGAGTGGATTCTTTGGTGAGCCGGACGCATGTTCGATATGAACCTGATACGTCATCCCGTCTATGGTCCGTATCGAAGCATCAGTTTCATCTTCTTGAAACGAATTGTTGATGGTTGCTTGTATCTTTGCTCGCAGAGCCTGTACTTCTGGTTCGTTCACGCGAAGGTCGGAAAATTGTTCATCAGTCCCTGATCCATAAATGAGTGCAGTTGCAGCACAGTGCTGAAATGAAAATTTTGCATCCAGTCCGGTGGTAGGGCTTGGTCTGTCCATAAGTTCAAAAACTAACGGGTGTACCTGGAGGTTGATCTCTTCGATACTTTCATGAGTGAGTTTGTGTTCGTTTCGCAGAGTAATAATGGCATCTTGAATAGGATGTGAAACGACGCCGTTAGCGTAAGGCTTCAGTCCATTGTTGAGTAATTCCCATCTGGTACCTAATCCTTCAGTAATGCGGCTGGGATCGAATCCATCCGAGGAATACACAGCTGGCCATCCTCTCCGGCCACTTAGTATTTGTGTAGGGCCATCAAATCCATTCTGTATCAGCAACGCGGAATGAACACCTGACGAGGCGGCGTGACCAGCATGCAGTGGTTTACCCGCTGTACCAAATGTTTCCCGGACTCCAGCAGATTGTGTGCCGGCCAATCCCAAGGCTTGGATTGTTTGCTCGGGCGAGAGTTCTAATAGACGACTGGCTGCTGCTGCTGCCCCAAAAACGCCTGCCGTCCCTGTAATGTGCCACCCTTGGTCGTAGTGCCAGGGGTGTACCGAATTTGCGACTCTACAAGCCACCTCGAGACCAATCATCCCCGCCAACAATGTATCGACGCCAGACATTTTTTTGGTTTCTGCTATCGCGAGTGTTGCCGGCCATATCGGAGCAGAGGGATGTAACACGGTTGGGAAGTGCGTGTCATCAAAATCTTGAAGATGGGCAAGATAACCATTCGAGAATGAGGATTGTTGGAGGTTGGCTTGAAGGCCCATACCGATTACGGTTGCGAGCGCATTTCCTCCCTCTTGTTGGATCAGTGAGGCGAGTGAGTTGGCTGTTGGATGTTTAGAACCGGATAAGGCTACTGCAAAAAAATTGATTAGTGTCCTAGTTGTTTCGTGCTGAATTCGCTTATCCACGCTATCGATCTGAATATCATGGATGAATTCTGCTAGAACCGCTTCAGTGCTTGTACTCGACATTTATAACCTCATTCTCAATCCTAAAGATATTTAGTTTCCGGAAGCGCTACCATCTTCAAAGATACAACAATTGTTTGATTATTGAGGGGGACGCAGTGAGCTTAGATCCAGTAGTGGAGAAATATCTGAGAGAGCAGGCAGCCTTAGGGGCTCCACCGCTCAGTGAATTAGAACCTGAACAGGTCCGACAGGGGTTGAAAGCTGCAGGCACTGGCCCTGGTCCTGATGTCCATTCGGTTGAAGATATGGAGGCTGCCGGCCCAGAAGGTCCGATACCAGTACGTATATACCGCCCATCTGAGGAAAAGGATCTTCCTGCTCTTGTATATTTCCATGGGGGTGGCTGGGTAATTGGTGATCTTGATTGGAATGATGGAATGTGCCGTCAACTCTGTGATATCAGCGGGTCTGTTGTTATATCGGTGAATTATCGACATGCTCCTGAGCATCCGTATCCAGCCGCCGCAGATGATGCTTATGCCGGTACTGTATGGGCATTTCAGAATGCGTCCCGACTTGGTATCAGTGAGACGCGTATCGCAGTAGGTGGGTGGAGCGCTGGTGGTAATCTTGCGGCGGTTGTGTGCCTGATGCTCCGGGACAGAGGTGGCCCAAAAGTCGTGCATCAGTTGATGATTTGTCCTGCGACTAGCGGTGCTATGGATACTGAATCGTACTTGACTCGTGCGGAGGGATTTGGACTGACTGCCGACACTATGGAATGGTTCTGGAATCACTATGATCCGAGCGGTCAGTCTCGGGAGGAACCCTACGCATCACCCATAGATGCTCCGGATCTGAGTAATCTGCCGGACGCTCACATCATAACTGCAGACTACGATCCGCTTCGAGACGAAGGGATTGAGTATGCAGAAATGCTTGAGTCTAATGGTGTTAATGTGATTGCTACGAACTACGCAGGACAGATTCATACGTTTGTGAGAGAGACAGACATTTTCCCCGCAGGGAGAGAAGCGCTGGAAGAAGCCGCAAATGTACTGCGGAAAAAGTTCGAGGAATAGATAGGTTTTTTGGTCTGAGAACTCAATAAGAATTCGGCTAACAAAAATTCCGAGTTCGTGCTAACATTCCGCAGCGTGACTGTTACTGAGTGCTAGAGCTTGAGGGGGCTAGATGCAGCGATACATCCTACGACGAATCGTTCTCATGGTGCCGACGTTGTTTGGGACCACTTTCTTAGTGTTCGCGATGATGCGTTTAATGCCGGGAGATTTCACAGACTTTCTAGGTGGTGACTTCGGAGCCCTAGATGCTGAAACGAAGGCCTTAATACAGGCAGAGTTCGGGTTAGACCAAAACTGGGCTGTTCAGTACGTCGGTTGGATTGCTGACTTGCTTCGAGGAGATTTCGGGGTGAGCGTATACAGTGGTAGACCGATCAATGACGATCTAATTCAACGGCTTCCTATCACGCTAGAATTAGGGATACTTGCAATGGTGATTAATGTCATTATCGGGATTCCAATTGGTATCGTCTCTGCTATCCGCCAGTTTTCTTGGTATGACTACGTTGGTCGTGCAAGTGCGATCGGCCTGCTAGCAGTTCCTAATTTTTGGATTGCATTACTGGCTATCGCATTGGCTGGCAAGTACGCTCTGTGGGCGGTCCCCCCACCGACATATCCAGGTTTATTAGAGAGTCCAATTGAAAATCTTCGTTTCATGTTGTTTCCCGCGATTCTGACGGGTGCGGCGGGTGCTGGCTATCAGATGCGATTTGGTCGAACAGCGATGTTAGAAGTCATGCGGCAGGACTATATTCGGACTGCGTGGTCGAAAGGCCTCCAGGAGAGAGCTGTGATTATCAAACATGGCCTGCGTAATGCGTTGATTCCTATCGTGACGGTGATAGGCTTATTTCTCCCCGGTCTAATTGGCGGCACGGTGGTCATAGAGACAATCTACTCAATTCCTGGGATGGGAAGATATTTCATACATGCACTGAATGGACGAGATTTGTTCATAGTACAGGCGCTGGCGGTGATATTTACCCTTGTAGTTATTTTTTCGAACTTCGTAGTTGATATTTTGTATTCGGTATTAAATCCGAGGATAAGGTACTCATAATGGCATCAGCAGCACAACAGGAAGACACCCAGGAAATTCTTTTCGGTATGCGACAGGCCGACGAAAGGCCGTTATACAAGAAGGCTCTCGCGGGAACGAAAAACTTTGCCCTCAGATATCCTATGGGGATGGTTGGCGCGGTAATTATGGTCTTGCTTGTTGCTATGGCTATTGTTCCAGCCCTTTTCACGCCGCTAAGTGTCCAAAAAGCTGACTCAATCATTGGTATACATATTGGTGACCGATTCGAATCGCCAGGTTCACAATGGTGGTTTGGAACAAATGCATTAGGTCGTGATATGTACGGTCGGTTGATATACGGTGCTCGTACAGCAATTATGATTGGTTTCGGTGCAGTCATTCTGGCGAAGCTACTTTCTACTTTTATTGGAACAGTCTCTGCGTTTTTCGGAGGGTGGATTGACAATGCAATTCAGCGTGTTGTTGAAATGGTTCAATCAATTCCGACTCTGATATTTTTGATTTTGTTTGTAGTAATGCTTGAACCACGACTGCCTGATATCGGACCCTTGTCGTCCGATATGTTGGTAATCCTTCTCGTAGTGGCTGTGCATTCTGGGTTTGTGTCGTCACGAACAGTTAGAGGTGTTGCCTTGTCCCTGCGTGAGGAGGTCTATGTTGAAGCTGCTCAGGCACTTGGGGCTTCGGATGCGCGGATTATGGCTAAGCATATGGTTCCAAATCTCTTTGCCTATGTCATCGTTTCGGCATCACTCTTCGTGGGAGCAGCTGTACTGTTAGAGTCATCACTCTCGTTCCTTGGATATGGTGTTCAGCCACCAGCTCCGTCTTGGGGTCGTGAGCTTAATGAAGCTCGTGAAGAACTTGCTCGGTATCCACATTTGGCATTTTTCCCGGGATTATTTATTTTCGCTACGGTATGGTCTTTTAACATGTTTGGTGATGCTTTGAGAGATAGACTTGATCCGCGTCTTAGAGGATCTACCTAAGGGCAGCTGCTGAGCCGAATACCAGCCTCCTGCAGTCTAAAGAGTAGGATTATTGCGCTTAGGTTTAAGGCAGTAATAACACTACGGTGATAACAGCGGCTAGGGCGAATCTGTACCAGACAAACATTTGTAGTGAATGGTTTTCGAGGTATCTAATAAGATATTTAATCACTAGAAGCCCACAAGCGAAGGAAGTTAGAATTCCTACTGCAAAATTGGCAAGAGTACCGTTATGCTCCGTCAAATCGGCACCGATAATTGTAAATAGACCAGCTCCGAAAATGATAGGTAAGGCCAATAGAAATGACAATTCTGCCGAATCCCTTCGGGAGATTCCTAGTAGTCTTGCAGCGCCGATCGTCATTGCTGAGCGTGAGAATCCGGGAACAAGCGCAATTGCTTGCGCTAATCCAATAGAAATCGCATCACGTATACGTAATCGGTTGATCCCTGATGTTATTTCCTGATTACTGTCACTTTTCCAGAGGAAGATCCCTCCAACCGTGAGTGTAAGGACAATCAGCCACGGTTCTCTAGTGTATGTCTCAATAATTTCGTGAAGAAAGAATCCAGCTACGGCAGCTGGTACTGTCGCAATTAGAATGATTGTGGCTTGTTGGTGGCCTGTAGGTTCAGTGCTTGATCCGACAAGATATTTTGCACTTGCGACGATCAATGTCGCAATACGTTTTCTGAAATAGACGGCTACCGCTAGTCCAGTCCCTACGTGAAGACTGACATCAAATAAGAGTGAGTCGAGCGAGGAATCAAGAACGTCTTGGGCGATCACGAGGTGTCCTGATGAAGAGATAGGGAGGAATTCCGTGATTGCCTGCAAAATGCCAAGTAGGAAAGCTGAGGCGATATCGACGTTAGTAGCAGGTTGCATAGTTGTAGCCTATAGCCATTCAGTTATTGGATTACCCCATTGAAATGGTCGGGTCAGGATATAACGCAAGCCCGACTCACCCGCATACATCGCAAGCGCATCAATGATAGGTTGCGTAACATCGATATTGTATCCGACGCCATATGCATATCCGGGACCATCGTGCCAAATATCCAGATAGAGGTATGTAGAACTGATGCCCTCTGGTTTAGTGAGTTTCGTTTGTTCAACTGCATCGATCACTTGTTGCCAAATTTCCTGCAGTGTCCGTACTGGTTTCAGACGTATAACATGGATACCGAAATCAAAGTTTTCTATTTTAGAAACTATCCAGTTACCATACTCCTTCTGTCGGTCGATCTGTTTGTGCGGTGTAGGGAGTGTATCCATACCAAACGCTTTCATACACCAAGCCATCGCGCAAGTCTCAGTGATTAGGACTTGAATTGCCTCATCTTTCGAATAATCGCCACTACAGCTGAAACTACCATGAGTTTGAAACATGCGATGTTGCAGTTCTGGTAGTCCTCCATTCTGATACACAGCATCAAATGCCCGAGCCATCCACGCAAATGGCGGATTATGTTCGGTTTCACGTGTCATCATAAATGCTATCCAGCAACCATCTTGGTCGTACATTGCGGGCTGGATATCAGGGAATAAACATCTGAGCCATTGCGACATTTCTTCGGGTCTATCGACTAGCTGTTCCATACCGTTATCGTAAGCTTTCTTTAGCTAGTGCACCGTTACCATAGGAATCATTGGGGAAACGTTATGGTACTCGAAAAATTTAATTTAAAGGACAAAGTAATTTGTGTGACTGGTGGTGGCCGAGGGTTAGGTAGAGGAATGGCGAAGGCTTTGTCCGAAGCTGGAGCCAAAATTGTGGTTGCATCACGGACTCAAAAACAGCTTGACTCCGTAGTGGAGGAAATAGTATCTGCTGGCGGAGACGCCATGAGTATTGCCTTTGATGCAACGCAATCAGAGCAAGTGGACAGTCTGATTGCAGGATGTGTAGCAGAATATGGTCGACTGGACGTGATGTTCGCAAATGCCGGAATCGGTGGTGGGACACAAGCAGAGTTTTGGGAATATCCAGATTGGGCGTTTGACGGAGAGCTAAGTACTAATCTCAAGTCTACTTTTTACACTTGCAGAGCAGCGGCGAAACAGATGATTCAGCAGGGTGATGGTGGTGTTTTGGTAACGACTTCGTCCGGAACTGCTCTTCGTGGAAATAAAAATTTTCCTTATCCGACAGCAAAGGGTGGAGTTATATCACTCACTAAGTCAATGGCGACGATGCTTTACAGTCACGGTATAAGATCGAATTGTATTATTCCCGGATTTGTGTCACAGGCCCCTCCAGAGAATGAGCAAGAAAGAATATTTAGAGAGCAAAGAGGGAAATTTATTCCGGCACAGCGACTGGGTGAATGGTGGGAATTGGGGCCATTAGCAGTATTTTTGGCTTCAGAAGCATCATCCTATATCACCGGAAGCTCTTTCGTAATCGACGGAGGAGGATTAGCCGGTGGACTTGGTCCGATTGGCTACAGACCGGAATATGAGTGGTAGGCCGAACATGAATCAAGATATTCCAGTGCTTGAACATTTCAATCTCGATGGCAAGCGAGCTTTAGTAATCGGATCAGAGTTCCCTGCTGGCGGCGAAATTGCCAAGACCTATGCTGTCGCAGGGGCCGATGTTGCTTTGTGCTCCATCACTCCTGATCAGGCGGTGATGGAATCTAGAAAAATAAAAAGAGAGATTGATGCCCTTGGGAGAAATTCTTTTGAGTATGTGATGGACGTGACTTTAGGGAAAAACGTGCAGGTGACAATGCGCCAAGCCACTAAGGACTTAGGAGGACTTGATTGTGTCGCTATCGCTCCAGATTTATTCCTGGCAAAGCCGATCGAATCTGTGACGGAGACTGAACTTGCGAGAGTTATGGCCGTTAACTTCAACGCACATTTTTTTGCCATGCGATCAGCTGCGGCTGAATTCCGTAGACAAGGAGTGCCTGGTCGTATTGTGTCAGTTACGTCAGTTCTTGGTGAAAGAGGCCTGCCCAACACTTCTGCATATTCTGCCGCGCATAGTGCAGTTCACAACCTTGTGAGGGCTTGTGCACAAGAATTTGGCGGTGACGGAATTATGGTTAACGGAATTGCACTCGGCTATATGGAATGGATGGGTGACCGTATTAATCCTGACGACGAGGAAGCGATGAGGGCGATCCGCTTTGCGATTATGAGACGAGCAGGGCGAAAAGATGAGATAGGTCCGCTAGCACTATATCTATCTGCAGAGAGTGCCACGCGATACGTGACGGGACAAATTTTCCCGCTCGATGGCGGACTGTTACAGCATCTGTGAACGTCGAAACTTCTTCTCGATAATGTGACTACCGGCCAGTCCAGTCTGGTTTTCGTTTCTCACGATACGCTGGAGGCCCCAATGAAGCGTCATCAGTACTTCCCGCAACCTTTCTCATAGTTTCGCCGAATCGGATTGCCTCCGTAAACGACATTTCCTGCCCACGCGCTGCTACTTCTTTTGTTGCACGCACGGCTAAAGGGGCACTGTCTAGTAGCCGATTCGCTAGGGCGATGGCTTCTGTCATTAGTGTTTCGTGCTCAACAACTTTCCAAGCAAGTCCCATCTCCTTGGCTCTTTGCGCGTCGACACGTTCACCGATCAATAGTAGTTCCATAGCATTTTGCCAGCCGATTTTTTTCGGCATTCGAACAGCTCCCTGTATTGTTGGGACTCCGATCCTTACTTCCGGGAAACCGAACTGAGCGTGTTCACTAGCTATTACAAAATCGCATGCGGCGACAAGAGTCAAACCAAACCCAAGAGCATAACCGTTGACAGCTGCGATAGTAGGTTTCCATACTTCCATACCAGACTCCAAAGATGTAAGAGAAGGTATTTCCCAGAAACTTCCTTTTTGGCTGGGAGTTTGCCCAAAAGATTTGACATCTGCACCGGCACAGAAAGCTCGGCCGTTACCCGTAACTATGCCAACCCACGCGTCTTCGTCCTCCCGAAACTGACTCCATGCGTCGTTCAAATCCTCACGCAATTGAGGATTTATAGCATTCATAGCTTCAGGTCTGTTGTATGTAATAGTTGCTATATGACCCTCGCGCTCATATAGGACTGTGTCACCCATTTTCTGCTCCTAAGTTGTGAATAAATATTCTGAAGCTTAACTTACCAGATTACGGTTGCAGCAAGCATCAGTATTAGCAGTCCCATAACTCCTATACCAGAAAGATATAGAATTGCGACTACCAGACGACTTTCACTCGTTGGAGCTTCAATCCCCGACTGGGACAATAGTTCCGAAGGGATAGCTGCCTCCACAGCTGGTATTTTCCGGGAGTGAATTTCCGGGAGCCCAGCACTATTGTAACCACCACTAAATGCTAGTCCGACCGTCACTAATGCCCAGAGCATCAGTGCGCCTGCAAGAATAAATGGAATAATCGCCGGTACATCTATTGTCATACTGATCCCAATTCTATGATTTTGTTCAGCTCTGCACTAGAGCAATGCACTAAGGACCGCCTCAGGTTGCTCGAGAAGAATCTCATGGCTGGCGTTATCGATTTCCGTCAGACTAGATCCTTCAATGCCATCAAGAAAATCCTGCGCGTATGCTATCGGCACAACTTTGTCCTGTTTTCCCCAAACAATTTGGGTAGGGCCTGATATTCGGTGTATTCTTTTCTTTAATCCGCGGTCGGGGAGTGGCCAGAGATATTTTGCAGCAGTGGCCAGTGTTTTGGAACGTTCGACATAGATTTCAATTAGTTCTTCTCCCTCTGCCGACTCGGCACCAGCCTGCGCCAGTCTTCGAAGACCGGTATCACCTGCTGATTGAGCTGCCTCACCTTCAGGATCGAGAAAAAAAGCAGCAGCCATCTCAGATGGCGTGCAGGCGAAAAAGTCGAAGGTCGGGTTTTCTTTATGGAAAAAGCCCATAGGCGATATGAGGCTGACTGAGCTAAATCTTTCCGGTTGTGTCGCGGCGAGTTCTGCCGCGATCATTCCTCCGAGCGAGTGGCCAACAATTGGAAGGTTATGTAGCCCGAGCTCATCTAAAAGGTCGAGATATACATAGACCAAGTCATGGATGGTGTCGAGCTCAGTCTGACTCTCGTCACCAAAGCCTGGGTGGCGTGGCGCTATGACATGTTTACCAGCTTGCGCCAAGCCGACGATGACTGGATCCTCGTGAAGGCCGGATATGCCGTGTAGAAATAATAGATAGTCGTCGCTGTCGCCCCACTCAGCAATCTCAATCTCGAAGCGGCCATTACCCACTGGGATCTGTCTTGTTTGCATAGGGCCCCCCGAATCTTCGCCACTACTTGATATCTAAAGGCGAGTATAGCGCTCGTAGCTACATTTGAATCAGATTATTTGCTAGGGATAACCAGTAACTGCCCAATCGAAAGTGAATCAGGATTTAACAGTTGATTTGCGCTTCGGAGCTCGGCAGGAGTGATAGAAAATTTGGCTGCAATGGCATTCAATGTGTCCCCACTTTGAACGGTGTAGGTACTTGAAGAGTCATTATTACTAGGAGCAGCGGTTGAGGCTGGTGGAGCTCTTCCTTCAACTATCAGTGTCTGACCTATTGATAAGGAATTTGGATTCGTGATACTTGGGTTGAGCTTGGTTATCTCTGCAATAGTCAAATCAAATCGGTCGGCAATGGCACCGAGTGAGTCTCCACTAACAACCGTATAAGTACCGGCCTTGATTTCTTCGGCCGAACGAACAGTCCCCACTGTGATTGCTGGCGCGAGGTCGGTATCTACAGTCAATATTTGACCGGCTCGCAATATTATTCCTACATTTGGATTCAGTCTTACCAAATCAGGAATAGAAATATCAAATTTTTCGGAAACGCTGGCCATGCTGTCCCCCACCTGAGTCCGGTACAGTCCACTTGCAGGATTAAGAGTTTGTATTTCTGAGTCAGGCGAAGTAATCAGTATGGGGGTCGATCGGTACCAGGTCCCTGTAACTGAGTTTTCATAATCAAACATGCGTAGTTTCGGACATTGGCGTTCCGGTTGTTCGCCAGCTCCGACATCTAGGCAGAATTCAAGCTTCCCATCAGGTAATTTTCTTACGACGATTTCAGCTTGTTGAGTTAGCCATACAGACCGTGCAACAAGCAAGGTGCTTGGTAGGAAGGCTATGAGACCGATCAAGACTATAAAGATAAGCATTTTTGAGCGGGTAACTCGGCTGTGGAGTTTTGCAGAAAGATTGTCCTGTGACACATTCACTCCGTGACTATCAATATTCGATGGATCTATGAAATTATAGTACCCCTTCGAGGAAGAGAAACCACACTAGCATGCAAGTCAAAAATACTGGGCAAAGTCCCTGCTGTAATTTCTGTCTTAAGCGCCGCCGCCGGCTGCCTCTGCGAGCTCGGGGTTATTGAACATGGGTTGCTGTTGGACTCGTCCATCTAACATTTGTGGCCACCAGTGGTCCTCATAATCCGAGTGCAGATGCCGCAGATTCGGGACTACTTCCGTGGCAGTCTTCTTAATATTTTCCATGGCCAGCTCATGTGGCATAGATCCGATTTGCGGCAAAAGCATCAAGTGTCCAATGTTCAGGTCTAAAGCTACCTGTTCCAGCTGTTCGGTTACGTCCTTCGGGGTTCCGGCAACAACATTTCCAGCCTCAAGCAGAGTCTCCCAGGTACTCCCACCAGGGCGCTCACCAAACGAGCCAATTTGTCCCAGTAATCCAGCCTTTAACGTGTCGAGTGTTCGATATCCCGGGGCGTCTCCGAAGCCAGGATATGTATGCAGCATCTTATTGAAAAAATACTCAATATGTGGGCCATATTTCTCAGCACATTCATCCAACGAGTCACCCGTGACGACGAGCTGTAGAAAGCCTGCCTGATAGGGATTTTTTTCCATACCGCGCTGGTCAGCCTTATTCCAAAAGCCATCCATGACTTGTTTCCCACGTTTGAATCCTGAATATGACAAATAAGCATAGTTGAATGACTGATCGAGGCACCAGTCCCAGGTTTCGATGGAGCCCGCCCCTGGCACCCATACGGGTGGATGGGGTTGCTGTACTGGTCGAGGCCATATATTGACGTATCTCAGTTGAAAGAACCGTCCATCCCACGTGAAAACCTCTGGGTCCGTCCAAGCTTTGAGTATCAAATCAGAAGCTTCATAGTACTTATCACGAAGAGTCGCAGGATTTTGGCCATAGGCATAGTTTGTATCCATCGAAGTTCCGGTGGGGAAACCAGAGACCATCCGACCACCTGATATGCAATCGAGCATAGCCATTTCTTCGGCGACTCTTGTGGGGGGATCGTATAGGGCAATCGAATTACCCATCACGATTATTGCCACATCTTTGGTTCGCCTGGCCAAACTTGCCGCCATGATATTAGGGGATGGCATGTAACCATAGGCATTTTGATGATGTTCGTTTACACAGACACCATCAAAACCAAGAGACGCGCCGTATTCAAGTTCGTCCAAAGTCCAGTTGTACATTTCGTGAGCCTTAGGGGGATCAAACAATTCGATTGGGACGTCTACCCATACAGATCGGTATTTCTCAGCGAAGTCTTCAGGAAGGTCGCGGTAGGGATGTAAATGGAACATTTCAATTTTCATGGAGACTCCTCAATCGATTTAGTGTCGTCCTAAGAGAAGTAGACTCTAACGATATCTATCTTAGTAACACTCACTGGGCACATTGTAGGCTAATTTAAGCCATTTAGACGACGAATAATGCCCTTAAAAAATGGAAGAATTATCTCCCTAAATCATGGAAAATCCTGTATAGTCTCCCAACCGGCTGTGAAACCAGACAGAGGGGACACTGTACGCAGTGTGTTGCCGGTAGAGAACGACAAGGAAGGAAATTCGAATGGAAAAGAATTATTGGAGTAGGTTGGGAGCTCAACGACGAGTTTCCAGACGCTCTGTGATACGAGGTGCGGGTGTTGCCGCTGCCGGTATTACAGGGGCAGCACTGATCGGGTGCGGTGGAAGTGACGATGAGGGTGATTCATCCTCCTCTGCTGCGACTGCTGCTGCGACTCAGGCTTTGGCACAACAACAACAAACGCAGGCTGCTGCTGCCACTGCGACTCAGACATCAGTTGCCGCTGTTGCAACCGCGGCAGCCAATGTTGATCCATATCCTGGAGTCAAACGAGGAGGAACAGTCGTTGGTAACTGGGTTCAGGACCCTCCAACAATTGATCCGTATGGGAACCTTTCGTACCTCTCGAAATACCCAAGTTTGTTCTCCGTCAGTAGATTGTTCAGAAATGGTACTGAAGAAGGCGTCAGCCCTTATAACTTGGGCCCGGTGCCGGATCTTGCCGAGTCGGCTGAAACCGACGATGCCGTTACTTGGATCGTGAAACTTAAGCAGGGTGTAAAGTTCCACAATAAGGCGCCCGTTAACGAGCGTGAGGTGACTACTGCCGACGTTATTTCTTCGTGGGCAAAACTTGTTGCAGATGAGTCTCCCAACAAGGACACGGTACCTAACATTGATTCTTGTGAGGCGATTGATGACCATACACTGAAGTTTGTGTGTGGTGCTCCGTCGGCTACATTTATCGATACACTTGCTGACCCCAATGCGCTGCACGTGCAGCCCGTTGAGGCTCACAATGGTGGTTTCGACGCTGCGAAAGAAATCATCGGTTCAGGGCCATGGATATTTGAGAGATATGAGCCATCTGTGGACTTTATGTTCTCTCGGAACCCAAATTGGCACGGCTCTTTAGCTCCAATGGGGAGTGAGTACGCAGCTCCGTTTGCCGACAACTTCCACTGGATTAGTATCCCTGAGTACCAGAACCGACTAGCGCAGCTCAAGGCAGGTAACCTGCACTACACAGGCGCTACCGCTTCCGACGTCATCCCGACCAAGGAAGAGATGCCAGGGTTACAGTGGTATGGTTCGCGACCGGCACTGATGTCGTTCCTCTACTTCTCTAACAATGAGCTAGATGTCGATCCTATATGGCAGGATCTTCGATTCCGCCGAGCGACATCGTTAGCTCAGGACCGAGATGCTCTTACAGAGCTCGGTTATGAGGTTGAAGCGATGGAGAAGGCTGGAGTTGGGTCGCGCGCTGATCTGTTGCGTTGGAACAACTTGATACCGGCTGGTTTCGAGAAGTGGTGGTTGAATCCAACGGACCCCAAAATGGGTGCTGCTGGTGATGACTTTAAGTACAACCCTGCTGAGGCAAAGAAACTTCTTGACGCAGCAGGCTATGACGGTTCGAACATCAAATTCCAATACTACCCATATGGCGGTACTGGTGGAACGTTCAACAAGCTTGGCGAAGCGATTCAGGCGTACCTGACTGGTTCAGGAATCACGAGTGAAATTGAGCACCAGGATTATTCTTCGCAGTACATTACTCAAACATTCACTGGTAACTTCAGTGGTATTGCTTGGGGTTATGAGACTCCATTCCCCGAGGTTGGTGGATATTTCCCACGAATGTTCGGTGATAATGAGCGTAACCACGGACGTATTAAAGACATGCGTATTCGTGAGCTTGACGCTTTACAGGCAGCTGAGGCTGACTATGAGAAGCGACGGGAGTACATCTACGAAATCCAGAGGATTAACGCAGAAAATATGTACTATGTTCCGAGTCAGGCTGGAGCAGGTGTTGGCTGGACAGGTGCCAATGAGAAACTGCGCGGTTATCGCGTGTGGAAGTCTTACGGGATGGGTACTGAAAACTCGCCGTGGCTGTGGTTGGACGTCTAGTTCAATCAGGAATTCATTGCTTCTTGTAAGCAACGAACTTAAAAAGGAGCATCTCTACGGAGATGCTCCTTTCTTTATGCTATTTTATTCTCGGATGGTTATGAGCGGTCGATAGCAGAGGGGGAAAAATGTCATCTGAAAAGAGATTTAGTGGACAAGTTGCGGTTGTAACTGGTGCTTCGGGCGGCATTGGCTCAGCCACTGCTCATCGATTTGCCGAGGACGGGGCAAATTTAGTACTTGTTGACTTGGATGGGACTTCCTTGGAGGAAGTTGCAGCACGCGTGGAGCGAGCAGGTGCGAACGTCATGATGATTGCTGCAGACGTGAGTAAATCTGACGAAGTTGAACGATATGTGTCACAAGGAATGGACAAATTCGGACGGATCGACTCCTTTTTCAACAACGCGGGTATTTTAGGGCCATGGAATAATCTCTTTGAGTATCAAGAAGAAGATTTTGATCGCGTCTTGTCTGTGAATGTTAAAGGTGTATGGCTCGGGATGAAGTTCGTTGCTCAGGCTATGATGCAGAGCGGGGCGGGGGCAATAGTTAACACCGCCTCTGTGGCTGGACTGAGCGGAACTCCTCCTGTGTTCGCCTACGGAGCAAGTAAACACGCTGTTGTGGGGATGACGAAATCTGCAGCCATCAGCCTTGGCCCACATGACATACGAGTTAATGCCGTATGTCCGGCTGTGATCGATACCCCGATGGGTGAAGCAGTATTGCGGGGAGGCAATCCTGATGATATCGAGGCAGCCAAAGATCGTCTATCCGAAGTCTATCCACTTGGTCGGATTGGTCAGCCGGAGGATGTTGCCGGTCTGGTGACTTATTTATGCTCGAGCGATGCGGGGTTTGTGACTGGCGGCATTTATCCAGTCGATGGTGGCAGTCGGGCTCGCTAATTCGCCCTAGTTTTGAGGACTTGAAGAAGTCGTTCAGGCGCGATGATTGTGACTGTGGATTTACCTGATTCGGTGACTATTTCTAGTTGTTCAGTTAATTGGTTAGTGGGTATATAAGCAAACCCAATACTTACTTGTCCCTGGGAGGAATATATCCCAGCAACGCACGCCGCAATTGGTTGTTCAGTTGACGAGTTTACTAACGGATCTCCTTTTTTTGCCAGTCCTTTATCTCCCAAGACTAAAGCTCGGAGTAGCCTTTCAGGTCCAGCACTGGAGTCAGAGATACGAAGCGAATTTGAGCCGATAAAGTCACGTTTTATTCCATTAGATGCCACAAAGTCCACGAGGTGGTTTAGTCCCGCATGGGCAGGAGTAGAGGGAGCGGGAGTTTCAGTGGGGGCCTCAAGTCGGTTTGCCTCGAGCCGCAGCGCATCTGAAGCAGCAAGACCTATTGGTTCAGTCCCTACAGATAACATTTGCTGCCAAATATGTTCGCCCACCTCAGGGGATGTCAATAAGTAGTAGCCATCTTCACCAGTATCGCTGTACCTGGCGACAAGCGCTCTATATCCACCCAAAAGGATTTCGTGAGCCTCCCCGGTTGGAACTGCCTCAGGAATCGTTGGGCCTAGTGCAGAAACCAAATCCTTTGCAGCTGTTGGTCCTGATACATGGAGCAAGACAGACTCCTCAATCCGGTCACGAATTACAATGTCACTATCCGGATCCACCGCTGCTTGGAGTGCAATTAATAGGGCTGTTTGGGTCCGCGGACCTGTGATAATGACCCATCTATTTGAGTCAAGCTTGGCCCATGCCACTATGTCAAAGATCGTCCCATCTTGATTACATGCGATCGCAGGGCCAATGTTTCCGATACTCATACGTCTTGGATCAGTCGCGAAAATTCTTTCTAACAGCGCTTCCGTATCTTCGCCAGTGACATAGAATCTGCCAAGATAGGAACGATCAGCGATAACGCTCTTTGTCCGTGCCGTCATCTGTTCGTCGTATGTTCCCCGATACCATAGAGGCAGGGTGAAGGAGTGAACCGGGGCTGGATGCCAATTCGCTTTCATATGAAGATGAGCCAGCGCTAGCACGTTGGTACGCAGGGCTCCGCCGATCGTGGGAATTATTGGCGTTCGAGAATTGTCCTGGTCAGTATTGTCATCCATTTCTAATATCCATTATCGCTAGTGTGAGTGGTCAGAGGAAGGCTCATCTATCCACTTGCGAAATCCACGTTCGTCCAATTTGAGGCGACCGACCCCTGGATAAGGTCCATGACAGAACATTATGAGTGCTTCAGCATCAATGCACTCTTCGGCGAGTCGCTTCTTCGTATCCATCGATACTAAGGGCAGAACATCTAATCCTGAGACCCAGGCGGTCCGTTCAAGTTGAGTCTGATGCTGAACCATGTCCCCTACATATACTCCCCACTCTTGGCCTGATTTTATGATGACCGCACTGTGGCCTTCCGTATGCCCTGGAGTGGGGGTAAGAATGACATTATCAGTAATTTTTAGTTCATCGGAGTATAGTTCCACATGATCCTCGATTGGATTTAGGTTTTTGCTTAGATAAGTAGCTCGGGTGCGTTCATTTGGGTTAGTGGCATCAGCCCATTCTTTTTCGGAAATGTAATATTTTGCGTTTGGAAACGTGACCAAAGGTTCGTCCTCATTTTCCCCGGGTGATGTATTCCATCCGCAATGATCAAAATGGAGATGCGTATTGACTACGATGTCGATATCCGTAGGGAGTATTCCCTGAGTCTCCAATGATGAGATTAGATTTCCATGTTCAAGTGGTGTTGCATTCGCCCGATCCCCCGGTTTTCCACCCACACCTGTATCTAGAAGGATATTTTTTCCCTGTGAGCGGAGAAGTATACAATTAAGACCAAGAGGTATGCGGTGTTGATCGTCTATCGTGTTTCCCACATTTCTTTCCCACATAACTCGTGGTACGACTCCGAAAATTGCGCCAGCATCATACATAAAGTGACCGTCGTTTACGACAGTGATAGGTATTGATCCGATATCGAAATTAGCGCCTGTAAGAAATGTGTCCGCATTCATTACCTTAGATTACCAACTGAACCGGTTTCGCAGGGATTGTCGTAGTTGTCTTTTATTTGAAGAACTGCTCTAAGGTAATCGCGTGGAGTTTTCAGATTGTGCAGAAAATTCTAACGATCTATCATTGCTTATCGACCCATTATATTTTTTTGGGGTTGGTAAAGGGGGGGGATCCATATGGCAAAGCAGATGGCCTATTTTGAAGGCGAGTTTGTGCCTATTGAGGAAGCCTCTCTGAATGTAATGACCCACGCATTTAATTACGGTACTGCTGTTTTTGAGGGTATTCGTGGTAATTGGAACTCGACACACGAAGAACTTTATCTGTTTAAGGTACAAGAGCACATTGAGCGTCTCGTCCAGAGTGCCCGAATTATCAGAATGAACGGCAAGTACGACGTACAAGAAATCTCTCGGCTTGTGGTTGAATTGGCCGAGCGATGTGATTATCGCGAAGATATTTATATTCGGCCTATGGTATACAAATCTGGTCTTGATATTGGACCGGCTATTCACTCGGTGGAAGATAAGCTATTACTTTATGTGAGGCCGCTTGGTGACTACCTTGACCCCGAGGCCGGTGCCACAGTAATGACTTCCTCTTGGCGCAGAGTTGACGATACTTCGATCCCGGCGAGGGCTAAGGTTTCAGGTTTATATGTCAACAATGGTTTGGCGACGAGTGAAGCAAAACAGAATGGCATGACGGAAGCAATTATGCTCAATCAAGATGGTCATGTTTCTGAAGGTGCAGGTGAAAACCTGGTAATGATCCGAAACGGCGTTTTAATTACTCCTCCACCCAGTGACAATATTCTAGAAGGTATCACTCTTGATACCGCATTATTTCTTGCTCAGGAAGAACTGGGATTAACCGTCGAACGAAGGACGATCGATCGGTCAGAACTATATATTGCTGAAGAGCTATTTATGACTGGGACTGCAGCGCATGTAACGCCAGTCACTGAGGTCGATCGAGTTGAGGTAGGAGATGGTAAGCCAGGGCCGATATCTCGTGAGTTACAGAAATTATTTTTCAATGCGATAACGGGAGAACTCGACAAATATCATGGCTGGTTAGATTCTGTATATAAGAAGTAGTTTTCCCCGGCATGAATGATTCTGCAACTTTCCGACTATCCTGGTCAAAAATTGCTCCTGTATACGCAGCATTGAGCCTAGTAATCGTAGCGTTCGCGCTGTGTTTATTTCTATACGCATCCTCACAGGAGTTAAGCACGCTCAGGACTGCCTGTCATACATTCAGCGGATTAGCCCTGATGTTGATTCCAGTCCTTACCTACCAGGCCCACGTTTTTCATACAATGAATTTTGAAGTATTTGAAGATGCTCTTAGGTTGAAACGAGGCCTTATCACATATGTAATTCCGCTACACCTGATTGAGAAAGTGGGGGTGAGAACTTTCACCACAAGTTTCACAGCGAATCCGCTGTCGATGTTTGGTTTTTATAGCGTAGAGGGAAAATCAGTCAGTGGTCCCTCCACTGTGGACCAAAAAAATATCTATATTTTTTCCTGTTCAGGTGTGGGAAGAGATTTGTTCTATGTGGAGACAAATGATGCTGTTTTTGGATTAGATGTCACGGACGAGGTAGCTTTTTCTGCTTCTTTAGGGGAATATGGGTCTAGCAGGAGCCGTCAACAAGATCGTGGACTGACTATAGAGCATTCATACCACCACATAGTTAAGCTTTTCACTGATTATATTTGGTGGTATTTGGTGGCGTTGAGTATTCTTCTTACTGGTCTTATGTGGATATTTGTTGGATTGAGAGTGGATTCAATTCCAACGTATCTAGAGGGAGCATTTCCTTTGAGCAGTCCTGAACCTCGTTTTATCGAATTGTGGGATAGCAGACTCCTCTTTCAGATTCCAGAAATGATCAGTTGGTTCGTGGTGTCCAGTGTTTGCCTAGGCTTCCTTTGCCATTTCGGTAATAATCTGGTAGGTAGGGGACTCGTGTTACTAGCAAATATCTGGCCACTACTAGGAATCTTTTTGACGGAATCAGCTATTCGGATCTATTCTTAATCACTTAGTCATGACTATACATCTATACAGGTATAACCTTGATTTATGGGGAATATAGAGACAGAAGTACTTGTTATCGGAGCCGGTCCTGCCGGTAGCATCGCGGCTCATCAAATTGCTAGTTCTGGCTTTGAAGTTACCTTACTGGATAGGGCTAAGTTTCCGCGTGACAAACCTTGCGGAGGTGGAGTCACTGTTCGGTGTGAGTCACTTCTTCCATTCTCAATTGATCCGGTGGTTGAGGATATTATCAGCTCGGCTGAAATCGCCTTGCGCGATGAGAAATCAATCTTTCGCGAGTCTTCGCAAACTTTAACCTACATGACACAAAGATCTAAACTTGATGCGTTCTTGGCAGAGAAAGCGCAGGAATCTGGTGCGGTATTCCGAGACAGTGAGTTGGTTCAGGATATAAGGTCTCTGGCTGGAGATGGTTTTTCTGTGACTACGAAGTCTGGCACGAGGATTCGGTCAAAAGTCGTATTAGGTGCTGATGGAGCAAATGGGATTACAGCAAATCGACTCGGCTACGATAGACATCTAGGAGGTGCAGTAGCACTCGAAGGGAATATTTATTTTCCTGAGGGTGTTCCAGAACGATTTGCTCACACGGTTGTTCTTAATTTTGGATATCTTACCGATGGGTACGGCTGGATTTTTCCTAAAAAGGATCACATTAATATAGGCGTGGGTGCTAGTCGTGATAGTGGTGGTAAGAGACTAAGTGCAGCCCTCACAAGATTGGCAGAAATATATGGGGTCGATTTAAGGAAAATAGAAAATCTTCGTGGCCACCATCTCCCAATGCGTCAGAGTTCCGCACCTTTAACGCGGGGAGGTTCGGCCCTCCTCGGTGATGCGGCGGGTTTAGTTGATCCACTGTCTGGTGAAGGTATTTTTGCTGCTCTTAGCTCCGGAATGGCTATCGCACCGGTAGTAGGGCAGTATCTGACAGGTCAGTCATCTTCCCTCGGGTCCTATGCTACCAAGCTAGAAAAAGACTTGATTCCCGAAATAGAAACATCACATGCCTTGATGGAAATACTACACGCTTATCCACGCCCATTTATATGGATGCTCCAGCATTTGGATCTTTTCTGGACCGGGGCGATTGATTTGATTCGTGGTGATTCCACCTACATAGACTTGACTGCTAGGTTTGGTGCGGTTGGCAGGAAACTTCTTACTCCTACTGCGATGGCGGGATCATTTATCTCCCGATGGCGCAGGAATCATCTTAGTTGACTTGACTCTTCCGCAAGATTAGCGGAGACTACGGGATACTATGAACACGATGTATTCAGACACCAGGTTAATAACAGTGTGCACACACTTGTCGGTGTCCGTCGTGGTTACCGTGTCCTAGGGTGGCCTTCTGGCCGCCCGGACGCTCGCGTGTCGAGCCATGTTGCGAAAATCTTGCAAATCAAGTTTACGCTTTACCTAATTAAGTTAATAATTAAAGTTTAGGAACGTTATCTATCAAGACGCCTTGAGAATATTGATGAAATAGTCTCTTGGCTTTTCTTAAACACCGAAAAGAAAGAAAGCAAATATGTCAAAAATAAGTGGTGCCGACATTGTTTTAAGATGCTTGCAGGAGCTTGGAGTGGATACGCTATTCGGCTATCCCGGGGGGGTAGTTCTGCCTCTTTATGATCGCTTTCCGCACTATCCTGATATAAATCATATTTTAGTGCGTCACGAGCAGGCAGCCGGACACGCAGCGGATGGATATGCCCGTGCCTCGGGGAAACTTGGTGTTGCATTGGCTACGTCAGGTCCAGGAGCCACAAATCTTGTGACTGCTATTACGAATGCCCACATGGATTCGGTACCCACATTGTTTATTACCGGAAATGTCACTCGTTCACTGTTGGGGAAAGACGGCTTTCAAGAAGCTGATATAACTGGTATTACGATGCCCACGGTTAAGCACAATTATTTGGTTATGCGACCCGATGATCTTGCGTATGCATTTAAAGAGGCAGCATATATTGCTACAACAGGTAGGCCGGGTGCGGTGCATATTGATATCCCGAAAGACGTATTCATTGAAGAGGCTGAATTCAGTTGGCCCGAGACGATAAATGTTCGAGGATATAATCCACCCTCAACCGCTGAGCAGGATTCAATACAGCAAGCGGTGGAGATCATCGATCAGTCGGAGCGCCCGCTAATTTTCGCAGGCCATGGGATCATTTTATCTGATGCTGCTGATGACCTTAGAAAATTTGCAGAAAAATCCGGCACCCCTGTGGTGAATACCCTGCTTGGGCTGGGATCCATCGCACCTGACCATGTCCTTTCCTATGGAATGATGGGGATGCATGGTTCCTATTGGGCTAATCATGCTGCTTCAAATGCGGATGTAATCATTGGGCTTGGGATGCGGATGGACGACAGGGCCTTGGGAAGATTCGAGGACATGAACCCTACGGCAAAAATCATTCATGTAGATATTGATCCTGCCGAGCATCAAAAAAATCTCGAAACTCATGTTCCAATAGTTGGGAATGTCCGTGATGTACTCAAGCAATTAACAAATGCAGTGCAGAAAGCGACTCACCCAGACTGGCTTTCATGGATTGATGACTTGAGGATCGGGCATCGCACGTCGATGTCAGTACCTGAAGGCCCTGAACTTACTGCTCAGTACGCAATTTCCCGAATTGCTGACTACATTGGAACCGAATCAGTTCTTTGTACAGGCGTGGGTCAACATCAGATGTGGTCAGCACAGTTCGGTGCGATCTCTAGACCCCGTCAGTTCATAACATCAGGCGGACTTGGGACGATGGGCTTTGAAGTGCCTGCTGCTATGGGTGCTCAGGCAGCATGCCCAGATCGATCTGTTTGGACTATTTGTGGTGATGGTGGCTTTCAAATGACCTTCCAGGAAATCGGTACGATGGTAGACGCTAAACTCCCGGTGCGGATGGCAATAATGAATAACTGCTATCTCGGGATGGTTCGCCAGTGGCAAGAACTCTTCTACGATCAAAATCTAGTCGATGTAGATATTTCTCAACCAGATTTTCTCAAAATTGCAGAGGCTTATGGTATCAAGGGGATCAGGGTTGATAACCAGGAAGATGTGGATGCCGCCATCGAGGAAGCCGAAGCCACGGAGGGACCGGTACTCATAGATTTCCGCGTCGTTCAGCAGGACAATGTTTGGCCTATGGTGCCGGCCGGTGCTGCTCTAAGCGAGACGATAGAATCCGCCGAAGAGTCAGCTATGAGCTAGCATCTCGGATTTAAAATTGGACGAAATGATAAGGAAAATAGTATGAAGGTAAGTCGAAATGGCTCGCGACAGACTATCGCTGCTTTGGTTGAGGACCGTCCGGGTGTTTTGACCCGGGTAGCATCGCTGTTTCGCAGGCGCGGATACAACATCGAAAGCCTAGCGGTAGGCACAACTGACGAGCAGGGTGTTTCTCGGATGACGATTGTGGTCGAGGGTACCAGTGAGGTCGGTGATCAGGTAGCGAAGCAACTTGATAAGTTAATTGATGTCATAAATGCAGCCGTTCTTGATTCGACTGAATCGATAGATCGCGAGCTCGCACTTATCAAGGTCATGGCAAGACCTGACCAGCGGCGCGAGATATTGGATGTGGTCGAGATATTTAGAGCATCCGTTGTTGACCTTTCTGTCTCAAGTCTGATAATCCAGATCACAGCTGCAAATGAGACAATAGAGGCTTTAACGGATAATCTTCGGCCATATGGTATTTTGGAAATGGTGCGGACAGGGGCGATTGCTTTGGTAAGGGGTGAAGATACCACTCAGGTTGTTGAATTTGAGGATGACGAGCTCCGGAGATTCCATATGGAGTCTGGGAGAATACCTACTGGACAGCTGCCGCATTTAAGTGATTGAATCAACTGAATTCAGGATTAACAAAGGGGGACGGTTTTGGCCAAAGTATATTACGAGAACAATGCAGATCTTTCAGTACTAGACGACAAGAAAGTTGGGATAATTGGCTTTGGGTCACAAGGACATGCACACGCCCTTAACTTGCATGAATCAGGAGTGGATGTATCGGTTGGGCTGTATCCCGGTTCTAAATCTTGGGATGCAGTCAAGGAAGCCGGGCTAGCTGTAGGTACGGTGGACGAAGTAGCTCAGACTTGTGATGTCATAATGATCTTGGTTCCCGATCAGATACAGTTTCAAGTATACAAGGAACACATTGAGCCACATCTTGAGTCTGGTAAAACCCTTATGTTCGCGCACGGGTTTAATATCCATTTCGACGCGATCAATCCTCCACCAAATATTGATGTGTCCATGATCGCGCCCAAAGGACCAGGCCATTTGGTTCGTCGAGTGTTCCAAGAGGGTGGTGGAGTGCCTGCCCTTGTCGCAATTCATCAAGATGCTAGTGAATCAGCCCTCGCGGTTGCGCTGGCCTATGGAAAAGGCCTAGGTGCTACTAAAGCCGGAATTCTCGAGACAACTTTCAGAGAAGAAACCGAAACTGATCTGTTTGGAGAGCAAGCAGTTCTATGTGGAGGCATTGCGGAGATGGCTAAGGCAGGATTTGAAGTGTTAATTGAAGCCGGATATCAGCCTGAATCCGCATATTATGAGACCTTTCACGAGATTAAACTTATTGTTGATCTTATGTACGAAGGTGGATTAGCTGCGATGTTCTCATCAGTCTCTGACACGGCTGAATATGGGGCGTACACGAGAGGACCACGCATTATTACTAGTGAGACTAAAGATGAGATGCGTAAAATTCTAGCTGAAGTTCAAGAGGGTAAATTCGCTCGCGAGTGGCTTTTGGAGAATCAAGTTGGTCAACCACATTTCAGAGCACTTAGACGAATTACAGCGGAACACCCCGTTGAAGAAGTGGGCTCAGAAGTCCGTTCAATGATGGCTTGGTTAAACCAAAAGTAGAATTTATTTACTTCGGTCAGCGATACGCTGGTGGTCTGATCCCCGTTACATTCACCTCTAGCGTATATACGCTTGTGCGTGCGGTAAGGAAGATAGTTTGGTAATTGTCACCACCGAATGCAATATTTGCCGGCAATTCTGGGAATTCAATTTGTCCAAGCACTGTCCCATTAGGCTCAATGACCCAGACACCTCCTGCTCCGGTGGTCCAGAGCCTTCCTTCGGTGTCAACTTTCATTCCATCTGGGTTTCCAGGCCTGTCGTCTGAGGACATATCGATGAATAGTTGTTGATTTTCTAGTCGACCGTCTTCATCGATATCAAACATTCTAATGAGACCATCTTTAGAGTCACCAACGTACAACTGATTTTCGTCAGGTGATAATGCTAGACCGTTGGGCTGCGTAAATATATCTGTGAGGAGTTCTAGCTTTCCATCTGAATCGATCTTGTACACGCCTTGAAAACTAAGTTCTTGTTCGGCGTCCGGGTTGCCTTGAACATGCACTCGCCCAGGTTGCGGGAGCCCGTATGTTGGGTCCGTAAAGTAAATCGATCCATTGCTATGAACGACTATATCGTTGGGGCTGTTGAGGAGCTTGCCGTCCCAATGATCCGCAAGGCTATTCATGACCGAATCGTTATATGAGGCCTGCGAGACCCGTCTCCCCGAGTGTTCGCACGCGAGTAGTTTCCCTTCGTTATCTACCGTAAGACCATTCGAATGCCCGCTCGGTTCCCGATATACGTCTACTTCACCAGTCGACTTAGTCCAACGGTGGATTCGCTGATTATTGATATCACTGAACAACAAAACGTTCTGATCGACAAGCCAGATTGGGCCTTCGGTGAATGCGAATCCTGTGGCAATCTGAATAGCATTATCATTTGTCACGAGTCCAGAGAGTCCATTGTCGTTACTGATTACCATGGGGAAATCCTTTTACTGAATGATGTATTTTTATCTGCCTTTGAACTCAGGCTTTCTTTTCTCTGCAAAAGCCCGTGGCCCTTCTTTTGCATCTTCGGTGAAGCCAAGTCTGGCCTGCATGGCCGATTCAAGTCGAAGGCCGTCACCCAATGGCATGTACTGCGCTCGCACCGAGAGTTCTTTGATCGCTCTCACCGCCAAGGGGGGCATAGCCGCTAATTCTTCGGCCCGCTCCATCGCGGTTTCATGAACTTTGTCATGTTCGACTACTTCATTAATCAACCCGTAGTGTGCGGCTCGTTCTGCTGTCAACCTTCTTCCGAGAAGAAGCACCTCCATCGCAATCGGATAAGGTAACTGTCTGATAGTTCGTTGCGTACCTCCGTTACCGGGCAAGATACCTCGTTTTACTTCAGAAAGATCGAATAGTGCATGCTCTGAAGCAATACGGATGTCAGTAGCGAGCAATAGTGTCATGCCTCCGGCGAGACACAGTCCGTTAATGCCGGCAACAACGGGTTTCCAGACTTCGAGTCCTCGGTTGAGGATTTGGTTGCTTTGCGTTTGCCAGAATTCGTGAGCTTCGGGGCGCTGTGGTATCGTTTGCTTAAGATCCGCACCCGCGGAGAATACTTGTTTCTCCGGAGGACGATTGGGCTGGGATGCGGCAGTCACTACTGCTACCCAAATTTCAGGATTATCACGCACCTCGACCCAAGATTCAGACAACTTGGAATACATGTCTGGTGTCATCGCATTCAAGGCCTCCGGCCGGTTGATGGTGATTGTGGCTATGTGGTTAGCTACCTCGAAATCAATGGTCATTTGTATTTCTCCTCAGATAATGATGAAATCTCTGTGTTATTGGCTATCTAGGATCCACTTCTGATGTTCAGCAAGTCGCGAGCCATGACAATTCTTTGCACCTCAGAGGGTCCTTCACCGATGCGGCGGATGCGTAGCTCTCGATACCACCTTTCTAGTGGAAGATCTTTACTCATTCCCAATCCTCCAAATATTTGCATCGAACGGTCGACTACCCGTCCAGCACCTTCTGTGGACACGAGTTTTGCCATAGATGATTCGAACCGGAAAGGTTCTCCACGTTGGGCGAGGTCAGCAGCAGCTAGGCATGCCCAGCGCCCTGTTCGAATATCAATTTCGTTGTCTACCAACATCCATTGAATTGCCTGGCGGTTCGCAAGTGGTTGTCCAAATGTTTCTCTTTGTTTGGCCCAGTCAGTTGCCATTTCATGGGCATAGATTGCGACGCCCAAGCCAGTTGCTGAATAAGGAATACGCTGCATGCTCAGATATTCGTTTGCCAAGGCAAACCCTCCCCCTTCCTCACCAAGTAGATTTTCTTTCGGTATACGCATATCTGTGAAGGATAGTTCTGTGGTGTAGTGAGCACGGAGTACCTGGACAAGCCTTTCAACTCGGAACCCAGGTGTGTCAGTATCGACTATGAATGCGCTCACACCTTCTCTTCCCTTGGAGGGGTCTGTCCGAACGTAAACGATTCCAAAATCGGCGGTATCCGCGCCTGAGTTCCACAGTTTACCTCCGTTGATTACCCAGTCGTCGCCATCCTTTACACCTCTTGTTTTGATTGCACGGGCTGGGTCCGATCCACCGCTAGGTTCGCTGAGCCCAAAAAAGGAGCTTTTCTCACCTCTGATCACTGGCCACAAATATTTCTCCTTTTGCTCCTCTGTGGCATTATAAAGTTGGCCGGGAGGTCCACTGCCGAACACCCCATATGCAGGCGAATACAGGCCGGCTCTGTGTTGCGAAAGTTCCTCAGCCACAAGGGTACGTGTTACCAGATCTACACCTGGGCCACCGTATTCGGTAGGAACATCCATTTTATAGAGACCCATGTCTTTGACCATACCTACCAGTCTGTCTTTTTCAGACTCCGGTAGCGAAAAAGCATCTGGGTCGAGCTCCTCTTCAAGCGGTCTTATTTCGTCTCTGATAAGTCGTCGCACATTATCGATGATGAGCTGCTGTTCGTCAGTGATTTTAAAGTCAACCATTGTAATTTAGTCCTCCATTGCACTTTCTTGGGTTTTCCAGTGATATCTCCCAAGTTTTGGGATGTCCTCTTGGTCTTCGAGATTTGCAGACGGGAGCCGCCCGTGATCTTCATTGAATCTCGTCAAAATTTCTATCCAGCGGCTGTAGTACATATGATTGACTTCGTACCGGTAGTACTTGGCTTTTTCTTTTATGGTAGGTAGTACCTGGCCCATTTTCGGATGAGTCCAGTTGGCGTCCTCTAATCGCTCGGTGTCGGCAAAGCAAAGAAATAATTCACCCCTCAGCCCAAAAGGAGATTTTCCTGACGCCTTACCTATGTATATTGTTTTTCGGTCCTCATCAGCTATTTCAAAGACCCCCATAGCGCCTGGTAGTGATTTGAAGTTAATTTCATCGTCCCACTCAGTCCATGGTTTTCTAATTCTCATTAGTTCCCTACCTTATTTTTTCAAATAGAAGCATTGCTTCTGTTTCGCTAATTTTCTCTATCCGCGCAGCAACGCGGTCACCTATCTCTAGAACGTCATCTGATTCGAACATCGCCGCTAGCATTCTCGGTCCGTCATCAAGTTGCACAGTGGAAACGAAGTACGGGATAAAAGGTTTAAATGCTGGATGATATGGTTGATGTACTTTAACAAACGAATACACACTCCCTTCACCAGTTGAACTAACTTCAGTTAGATCGGTCGAGCCACATTCATAGCAGAACGATTCAAACGGGTACTGGTTTTTACCGCAGGGTGCGCATGCTTGCAGAATAAGACGCCCCTCAGCAAGGTTTTCTCGGTAGCTTTTGTTCAGTTCCGTGATTGGCGGTACCAGATCTTCGAAAGCATCAAAATTTTCTTTTATTTGCATTAGTTTGCTCCAATATTGGAAAGCAGCATGGTTGCATGTGTAGTCATTATTCCTCCCTGTTGACTCACAAGTCCCACTTCTGCACCCTCTACCTGCCGATTTTCACACTCACCGCGTAGCTGTCGCACAGCTTCTACCACCAATTGGGTACCGGGCATGCCAGTCTCTGAAAGCAATCCCCCCGACGTATTACAGGGTAGTTCACCTCCTATATGGGTTCGTTTCTCTTCATAGAACGAGCCACCCTCACCCTTCTTTACGAATCCATATTCCTCCAGGCTTATCAGAGGAACAATAGTGAAGCAGTCATAAATTTCACAAAAATCGACATCGTCCGTCGTCATCTGCGCTGAATCAAACGCCATCTTACCTGCTACAGCTGCCCCACTTGTAGCTAGTTCAGGGCGCCTAAAGAAGTCCCATGATGGATGCCCTTGACCTATGCCCTCTATGTAAATTGGATCCTTATTCAGTTCTTTTGCGTTTTTTTCCGTTGTAATGATGTAAGCTGCGCCTCCGTCTGAAACCGGACAGCAATCAAGCAATCGAAAAGGCTCCGCCACCCATCGCGATGCAAGGTACTCTTCTAGGGTGAACAATTCTTGGAATTGAGCTCCTGGATTCATACTTGCGTGAGTCCGATGAGCTATTGCCACGTTTGCTAATTGTTCGGGTGTTGTCCCGTATTCATACATGTGTCTTTTAGCGACCATTGCATAGCTTGAGGGGGCACCGAATAGCCCCGCGAGAGCATCCTCTCCACGTGGTCTGGCATATGAAGCTCGGGTACCAGTTCTAGGATTGTCTCCATACGAAATAGCAATATATTCTGCCTGCCCAAGTTCTATCGCACTGACAGCGTATTGGATCAGTCCGATATTGCTAGCTCCAGCCTGATCTATTGTGCCAGTGACCTTTGGCTGGACTCGCAGAGCTTCAGCTATCTTCGGTCCCCAAAGCATGGGAAAGGTGGATGTAGGAGCCTTAGTGAGAATACCATCGAGCTGTTTAGCTTCGAGTCCAGCGTCTTCTAGAGCTGATCGAATGGCTAGGATGTTGTGGGCCACCTGTGAAACTCCAGGATTTTTCCCATAGGCAGTATTACCGACTCCGACGATACAGTATCTGTTTCTGAGATTTTTCATCGTTCGGCACCCCCAAAGAAGTAGAATAACTTTAATTATTTGTTCTAACGCCGAACTATAACAGAAAGACGCGATGAAATAAAAATCATGTAGCTAATAAATCCCGACCGAATATTGAGGCCTTCAAATTGTTTATCGGCTATGATATCTGGCAGTACGAGAATTAGTTTCGAGGACACCTTGAAGAAAATCTGTTTACTTTCACTTCTCGCTTTGTCGCTACGGCGGCCCTCCGTCGCTTAAATGCGATTGGGAGGGCCTGTTTCACCTAATACTACCTACATTATTGAGAGAAAAATAAAATGAATGACGACAAAGTTTATATTTTTGATACGACACTTCGAGATGGGGAGCAGTCTGCCGGAATATCCTTTACTCGAGAGGACAAGATAGAGATAGCTAAGCAGTTAGCCAAACTCAATGTAGATATCATCGAGGCGGGCTTCCCCGCTACATCACCAGGAGATCTTGATGCAGTTGCGAGCATCGCTCGTGAGGTTAAAGGTCCGGTAATTGCAGGTTTGGCTCGTGCAGTGCCAGGTGACATTGATGCCGCTTGGGAAGCATTGAAGGATGCTGAATCTCCTCGTATTCATGTCTTTTTATCTACCAGCGATATCCATATGGCTCATCAGTTACGCAAGAATAGAGAAGATATTATCGAGATGGCACGGGCTGGGGTTGCACAAGCCAAAGGCTATGTGTCCGACGTGGAATTTTCGCCAATGGATGCGTCTCGATCAGATACAGATTTTGTCTATCAGATTTTAGAGGCAGCAATTGAAGAAGGTGCCACGACGATCAACATACCGGATACCGTAGGGTATGCAATTCCTGAGGAATTCACTGCATTTATTCGGTCTATCTACGACAAGGTAGCCAATATTCACAAGGCACGAATTTCAGTGCATTGCCATAACGATCTTGGGATGGCAACTGCCAATTCAATTGCTGGAGTTCTCGGTGGGGCGCGACAAGTTGAAGGTGCCATTAATGGTATTGGCGAGCGCGCAGGTAACACGTCAATTGAAGAGGTAATTATGTCGATTGCCACCCGCAGTGATTTGATGAATGTGTATACCGATGTGAACCATGTGGAACTCTATCCAGCCTCTAAGCTGGTTGAGCGACTTTCAGGGATGCAAGTACAAAACAACAAAGCGATCGTTGGTCGGAATGCGTTTCGCCATTCGTCAGGTATTCACCAAGATGGCGTTCTCAAAATGCGTGAGACGTATGAAATAATGAGTGCTGAATCTGTGGGGCAACCAACAGGCGAATCGATTGTTCTGACCAAGGTTTCAGGGAGACACGGACTGTCGGCGAGGCTTGAAGATTTGGGAATAGACCTCGAAACTATTGACCTCGATAAGGTATTTGTTGCATTTAAGGATGTGGCGGACCGCAAAGATGAGGTCGATGACAGAGATCTAATAGCTATAATTTCTGAACACACCTCCTTTGACTTTGATGAGGTATGGACTCTCGACCTTGTGCAGGTATCAACTACTGACCATGGACGTCCGACAGCCACCGTGCGTTTGATTGACTCTGAGGACAATATTTTTGAGGACGCTGCAGTAGGAGAAGGGCCGGTCGACGCGATATATAATGCTGTTAACCGGGTGACAGGCGCACAGAATACCCTCACAGAGTACAGCGTAAAATCTGTGACTGAAGGAATTAATGCACAAGGAGAAGTGACAATACGTATTGAGACAGGCTCAGGAAGCTATATGGGACGCGCGGCCGATCCAGATATTTTGGTAGCCAGTACGCGGGCTTATATTCATGCAATGAATCGAGCCCTGAACGATGCCAGCGCATTGTAAGCATCGATATTGGAGATATTAACTGCACTGAATACAATAAGCTGAAGCAAGGGGGCGCTTTCGATGACAACTGGAAAGACAATAATAGAAAAAGTCTGGGATCAGCATGTGGTGCGGTCTAATCCCGGTGAACCTGATCTTTTGTACATCGATCTGCATCTGGTGCACGAAGTAACTTCCCCCCAAGCATTTGAGTCATTAAGGATATCTGGCCGCAAGGTCCGTCGACCGGATCTCACATTAGCTACGGTTGACCATAATGTTCCGACGACTGGCAGAGAACTTCCTAATCCAGATCCCGTATCAGCTCAGCAGATTGAGACCATGCAAGCCAATGCCAAGGAGTTTGGCATTCCGTTATGGGACATTTTTGACCTTAGGCAGGGAATAGTCCATATCATCTCTCCTGAACATGGATTGACTCAGCCTGGAATGACTATTGTTTGTGGTGATTCTCACACGTCAACTCACGGGGCGTTCGGAGCATTGGCTTTTGGTATTGGTACCTCTGAGGTTGAGCATGTATTGGCCACTCAGACTCTACCGCAGCTTGCTCCAGAGACGATGTCAGTCGAAGTCACGGGCGAATTGTCGAACGGTGTCACTTCTAAGGACGTCATTTTGGCAATTATTAATAAAATGGGTGTTGATGGGGGAGTGGGTCGAGTCATTGAGTATCGAGGTGACGTTATTGAGTCGCTTACGATGGAAGGTAGGATGACAGTCTGTAACATGACTATCGAAGCAGGTGCCAGAGCAGGACTGATCGCTCCCGATTCCACAACATTCGATTATTTACAGGGTAGGTCGATGGCCCCTGAAGGCGATGCATGGGACATGGCATTAGAGGAGTGGGGCAATCTGCGAACGGATGAGGGAGCAGTATTCGATCATGGAATCGTGCTGCAGGGTGGCGAAATAGAACCACATGTGACTTGGGGAACCACTCCCGCTCAGTCGATTCCTGTTACTGGCAGGGTACCCGGTCCAGAGGACTTCAGTACACCTGCGGGTAAAGAGACAGCTGAGCGGGCACTCACCTACATGGATTTAGAGCCAGGCCAACGAATGGAAGACATAGCAGTCGATGTTGTATTCATTGGCTCTTGTACTAATGGTCGGATCGAAGACCTGCGTGAAGCGGCTTCGGTCGTGGAAGGAAAATCAGTCTCAGATTCAGTTCGGGCTATGGTTGTTCCAGGGTCTGGTCCGGTAAAAGTGCAGGCTGAAGAAGAGGGACTTGATAAATTATTTATCGAAGCTGGGTTTGAATGGCGAGACCCTGGCTGTTCAATGTGTCTCGGTATGAATCCTGATACTCTTCTGCCGGGTGAGCGCGCAGCATCAACTTCAAATAGGAATTTCGAAGGTCGACAGGGGGCTGGTGGCCGGACACACTTAGTGAGTCCGACGATGGCCGCCGCCGCTGCCGTTAAGGGTCATTTTGTGGATATAAGAGAGATTTAGCTTTAGTTAAAGAGGAGAACGTCATGCGAGCAATTGATACCATCGCTGGGAACGCTATACCGTTGAACCGCGCAGATGTTGATACGGATCAGATAATGCCAAAACAGTTTCTGAAGCGTATAGAGCGCTCAGGCTACGGGCCATTTGCATTTTTTGATTGGAGAAAAGATGAATCTTTTGTACTAAATGACCAGGCTTATGCTGGTGCACCTATCATGCTGGCACAACAGAATTTTGGCTGTGGGTCATCTCGAGAACACGCGGTATGGGGACTCGAAGATATTGGAGTCCAAGCTATTCTAGCTCCCTCTTTTGCAGACATATTCCGCAATAATTGTTCGAAAGTTGGACTACTAACGATAGTGCTTGCTCAAGAAGACATTGACTATCTTATGTCACGCTCGGAGGAATTACCTGATTCCCAGCTTAAAATTGATTTGAAGTCTCAGACGGTGACTGTTGCGGGGTCCGAGTGGCAACGAACCTTCGAAATTGATCCATTTATAAAGAACCGATTATTAAATGGACTGGATGATATTGGCATTACAATGGAGCATGAGCAAGATATTTCTGATTTTGAAGAAGCAAGACCACGTATAAAACCCAGTACTGCTGATGCTTTCGAAGACACCCTGAAGATGGCTTAATCTGCTATTTAGTTTCCGTTTCAGGATCTTTAGTTTCCTCTTCTAGCTCAGAGAGAAACGCTTTGACTGCGGGACGTAAGATCGGAGGAGTAGCTAGTTCAGATAAAACTTTTGCTCCCTCTTTCGCCCCTGATTTGATCTCCTTATCGTGTGCCTTTGCATATTGCTTAGTTTCATCCACTGACTCTTTAACTTTTGGGGCGAGCCGACGTGCTGAAGTATCTACTTTTCCAGCAATGATCCGGGCATTGTTTTGCGCAGCACTTTTTAGCTTGTCGATATTTTCAGGAGATAAGGCACCTGATTCCCTGCTCTGGGTGACTCGCTCAGCTATCTTACGGCGGAGACGTTTAGCTAGTTCAGACATAGGTCACTCAAATCAGCTATGCGCCAGAATCACGCTGCTTAGCAGCGTCTAACGCGCGCACAATCATTCCTACCTCCGGGTATGGTTTCCATCCACTAGGTGTGTTGAAATAGCGCTGGCCTGCTGACCGCTCTTCCGGCTCTCTTTCCTGATACTCAATATCGAGACCGTCAATCCTAATCGTTGGGGAAGCAATGCAATTTACTGTGATAGCTTCTTCATCTTGATGTATCACAGTTACTGCAACATCGGCCTCAACTCCGGCCTCTTCCATGGCCTGCTTGAGAATTTCTTTTGTTTCTTCGTGATATCCACATGTGTCACTTAAGACTAGGGAAATTTCCATTATGACTCCTCACTTGAACCAGATACCGAATTTTCCGACGACGAATAACGGAAGTCACAGAAACTGGCACCCTCCATGATCGTCTGGGTTCTTGTTAATTGTATATCGCCAGAATACCCTTCCGAGAGTGCGAAGTCACGCCCACAGGAGAATATACTACCTAAATCAGTGGCACCCAGCGTCTTGAACATCTGGGCAAATCGACAGTTCGTTACATTAAATGACAGTCTTTCAGGGCTATCTTCTATGGTCTCGATCTCTAGGTCAGTGCCGGCGCCACTCCACGTATCCTGAATTTGACGGAAACCATCTAAATCTTTCCGTCCGTTCAGCTCAGAAAAACGTCTCCCCTGTTCGCGAGCTATTTCTATAACAGTATTACGCGCGATTTCATGTGCTTTTTCTTTACCAATTGCTTTTTCAAGATTTCTGATCAACGGGATCAATACGTCCGCCTCAATGCCACGTTGTTGGAGAAGTGAGAACGAGCGTTCCTGAGAAGAATCAATATCCATGTTTTTCAACTTGATTACACCTTAATCAATACCTTGCTCATACGGTTCGGCCGACGGTCCGTCCAATGGTAGACCTTGACTACGAATGGCCCTATCTATATACAGCCAGTCGTGGGGGAATTGTAGCGCAGGTATATCTTCCAAAGGATACCAACCTGTATTTTTTAGTTCATTGACTGCGGTAACTGGTGTTTGGATATCCGATTTATCGGACAGTTCTGCTTTATACACGATAAGTATGATTCCATCGCTGTAATTCACGCCTAGGATGTGCATAGGTAGGCATTTTATGCCTGTCTCCTCGGAGACTTCCCTGATAGCTGCTTGTTCCGGATTTTCGTTCTTATTCACAAAGCCAGCTGGAAGACTCCAGAGAGATTCATTCGGCGCATCGATTCTTTCGACTAGTAGGATCTTTTCTTTATGTAGGACAACTGTAGCTGCTACTACTTTCGGATCATTCCATATTTTGAAATCACAACTCGAGCATTCTTTGATCGGTTGTTCCAGTCCCGGATCAGATATGGGCTGAAGCGACTCTCCGCAACTGGTGCAGAAATTGTAGGAAATATTCATGCCCAGAGATCCAATTTTCTAAATTCTTCTCTATATCTACCATCAACATCCTGCCACTGAATTCGAGAATTGTTGACTAATCTAGCTGAATTTGGAAATTGCGAACGATGAGACAGAAGAGCTAATAGTTTCTGCTCAAAAACTTCGGATATATCGACATTAATATTGGCATTATTCGTATCCCACAGATAGAGGGTTTGCACATTATGTACCTCCAATCCATCTCTGATTTGGTCTGGAAAGTTGAGGGGATCGCGTGCGGCTGGATAAACAGCATCAATTACGGCACTACCAGTGGCACGATGGTCGTTGTGATGTATCCATCCACTCCCGGAAGTGACCGACTCCGGATCGTGTGTGAATACTATCTCTGGTTTGAATTCACGAATTTCTCTGACTAGTGCTTCTAAAAGAGTTCTATCCGCTTTAAGCTCTCCGTCAGGAAAAAAGAGCGACCGTACACTCTCAACCCCAAGATGTTTCGCTGCCGCTTTTTGTTCAGCAAGTCTATTTTGCACTAGGAGTTTTTGGTCAGTATTAGGGTCGGGACTACCTTTTCTTCCGTCAGTTACGACTATGTGCCTAATGCTTAGACCACTCTGAGCTAAGAGAGCCACGGTGCCACCTGCGCCCAAGTCTCCGTCATCCGGGTGGGCCGATATAACCATTCCTCGGTTGCTTCCATCGAGATCCGCAGTGCTTAGTTTGAGTCCATCGTATAGACCAATGAGGTTGCTGGGCATTATCTATGTCTCCAAGAGCAGATTAATCATGTCACAGATTCGAGCAAAATTGAATCGACCTTATTACAGTCTGAGAGCAGGTTTGCTTGACTACACTCTTTAATAGAACTATTGTTCTTATAAGAGAACATACGT
>CAXGQC010000006.1:0-41617 GCA_964011795.1 uncultured bacterium
GTTTCTCAGTGTCATGGAACCCCCATTTATATTCACCTACCGTATCGCGGATACTAGGATCAATTGCTGTCATGCAGTTACCTCCTCATGTAAGTTGAGTTCGTTCAAGAGGGGATCATACCCTTCTGCTTCGATTCTTTTGGCTAAGCTGAAGTCGCCTGATGCTACGATTTTTCCTTGCACCAGTATGTGCACGAAATCAGGCTCGATATAGTTGAGGATTCGTTCGTAATGAGTGATAAGAAGTATTCCCATCTTCGGATTCCTGAGTGTATTCACACCCTCAGCCACGGTGCGTAGAGCATCAATGTCTAGACCTGAATCGGTTTCATCTAGTATCGCTAACTCTGGCTTGAGCATTCCAAGCTGCAGGATCTCTGCGCGTTTCTTTTCTCCTCCTGAGAATCCGTCATTGACATATCTTCGGGCAAAATCTTCGGTCATCTTCAATTGCTCGAGTGTTGCTTTGAGCTCAGCGATAAAATCACGGGCCGATACGTCTTCACCGGTACGTGCCTTGATTGCTTCTCTTATCAAGTTTACAAGCGTTACCCCTGGTATGGCTGTGGGGTACTGGAAAGACAAAAATATTCCTTGCCGAGCTCGTTCATCTGGTGCCATTTCAGTGATATCTTGCTGCTTATATGTAATCCGTCCCCCATCAACTTGATATTCAGGACTACCAGCAATAGTGGAGGCGAGTGTACTTTTACCAGATCCGTTTGGTCCCATCAGTGCATGGACCTCGCCCGGTTTGATCGACAGGCTAACCCCGCGAAGAATATCAACGTCTTCCCGGTCGGCTACCGATGTATATAAGTCATCGATTGCAAGTAAATTATCATTGGAATCCATAACTTCTCTTGGAGCCTTTCGTTTATCGACTTGTCGTTAGTTCTCTCAAGTCTAGTCTTGTCGATCCTCGCGGTAACGTCAAATTAATGCCATTTTTTGCACTTAAATGTTCCATTCTCTACCGGCCTATCCGATTGAGAATAACTCTCAACTAATTTATTAACTAGTCCTACAAACCCTATACTCACAGGTGGCCGCGCCTTTGGCTATGGTTTGCACTTGAGTAACCTTTTCTCCAATAAGCAATTCGATGGCCTGTCTGTCAGCCTCACACACTGCATGTGTAGTTCTTGAGAGACTTTTGATAGGACAAGTTGGTGTTGAGAGAACATATTCATCACCATCGGTGTGGACCGAACGGAGGATTCCTTCTCCCGAGAGCAAAGAAATAACTTCGACTATTTTGGCCTCAAATGATTTAGCTCTCATGTCAGATTTGTATTCGGAAAACATTAGTCGCGCAAGCTTGCTGGAGACGATCTCGAGTATCTCAGTGCCATCTTTCCCTGATATCTCTTCTTGATTGAGTTCTTGTAATGCAATTGCGAGTCTGCCCAGAAGCCTCCTGTAGTCCATGGCAGATCTCAGCATTTCAGAGGTGTCGGATAGTCGGTATACGCTCGATGGACGGCCCCGTGACGGGGCTGTGTCACTTGGGCGGATAGGCACGTGTGAAGTGACAAGGTCGTCAGCAACAAGCAAGTCGAGGTGTCTTCTTACAGCCCCCGGCGAGAGGTTAAGCTCGGTCGCAATATCGACTGCGGATAGCTCTTGTAGTTCAATCAGTCCTAGAATTTGTTCTCTGGTCTCGTTCATAGATCTCGCAATATCAAGTGTTGACTAATTTGATTCTGTATTTATAAACCTAGACGAATCAAGTTTGTGGTGTCAATGCGGCGGCTAAAAGAACAGTTCAGCGTGGCGCCGAACTACATATATTGGCCACCATTCATCGTCATTTGCGATCCAGTGTACCAGCCACCATTTGGGCCACAGAGGAATGCCACTGTCGCACCTACTTCTTCGGCAGTACCGAAGCGGCCTAAAGGAATATTTGACAACAGGTTTTCTTTTATTTCCTCAGGTAAGGCAGCAACCATGTCAGTTTCTACAAAGCCCGGACATACTGCGTTAACGGTTATTCCAAACCGAGCAACTTCTTTAGCAGTACTTTTGGTGAAGGCAATCATCCCAGCTTTCGAAGCTGCATAATTCGATTGGCCAAGATTTCCCATTTGGCCAATTATAGATGATATCTGAATGATCCGACCGAAGCCGCGCTCTCTCATTCCATCCAGTGCCGCATTCGTAGTGTAAAAACATGAAGATAGATTTGTATCGATAACTTCTCTCCACTGATCACCAGTGAGTCTTTGTACGGTCTTGTCACGATTCACACCTGCGTTATTGACAAGGATATCTACTTGACCGAACTCACTCTCAGCTGCAGCAACCACAGCACGTGCCTGTTCCTCATTAGAAACATCACCCTGAACAATCACCGCCTGACTTCCGAGCGATTCGATTTCTGATTTGACGCTTTCAGCGGCATCTTGATTAGAGACATAGTTAATAACAATAGTTGCCCCTTCCGCGGCTAGGGAAAGTGCACATGCTCTTCCGATACCTCTGCTTGCACCAGTAATTAGCGCAACTTTTCCAGTCAAATTTTCAGACATATACACCTCTACATTTATTACGGCTCAAACGTTTCCAGACACAAAGTTAATGAGTATCGACGCTATACGCATCTCTAAGTGATATAGAGCATTGGAAGGTATGTAACTAAACAACCGTGACTGGAGTATATTCACCCCACTCGTCACGCAGCACGCCACAAATCTCACCAAGCGTTGCATAAGAACGGACAGCCTGGATGATGGTCGGCATTAAGTTTTCTTGGCCGTTGGCATCAGTCCGGAGTCTATCTAAAGCAGATTGCACCTGTTCCGAGTTTCTGTTTTTGCGAAGTTCAGCGAGTCGGTTTAACTGAGCATCAGCCACCTCATGGTTAGGTCTAAATATTGGTGTTGCATCTTCACTTGGATCGATGAACGCATTCACACCAACGATAGTGCGCTCATTTGACTCCACTTCGTGCTGCCAGCTAACCGAGGCCTCTTGGATTTCAGTTTGCATGTACCCAGTTTCAATGGAAGCCGAAGCCCCACCCAGATCATCTATGTGGTCCATTATTTTAGACGCCTCTTTTTCGAGGGAGTCTGTCAGCGACTCGATATAGTACGAGCCGGCAAATGGATCGATTGTGTCCGCCGCGCCTGATTCATGTGCAATTATTTGTTGCGTCCGCAATGCTATTTGTTGAGCGTCCTCCGTGGGTAGAGCTAGAGCCTCGTCGTAGCAGGAGAGCGCCAAGGACTGGACCCCCCCAGACACTGCGGCGAGTGCCTGGATAGCTGAGCGAGCAATATTGTTCAGCGGTTGCTGTGCTGTAAGGGTCGAGCCGCCAGTTTGAGTGTGAGTACGCAGCATTTGCGCTCGCGGGTCGGTTATGTCGAATCTATTTTTTACAGTTCTCGCCCAAAGTCGCCTCAATGTTCTGAACTTAGCTACTTCCTCAAAGAAATGGTTATGCGTGTTGAAGATCCAAGAAACTCTTTGTGCGACTTGATTGAGATCTCCGCCTTGCTTTTGGCATTCTTCAAGATAGGCAATAGCATTTGCAAACGCGAACCCTATTTCTTGAGCGGCAGTCGAGCCGGCTTCGCGAATATGGTACCCCGACACTGATATGGAATTGAATCTAGGAGTTTCCTCTGCACAAAAATTGATTAGATTCGCAGCAAGTCGGACTGATTCTTTTGGTGGGAATATGTATGTGCCTCGAGCAACATATTCCTTGAGTACATCATTCTGTGCTGTTCCAGTGATCACCGAGTAGGCGTGTCCTTGTTTCTCTGCCGCGACCAAGTACATGGCAACAAGCACGGCTGCCGGCGCATTGATAGTCATTGACGTGGATATTTTGTCTAGAGGTATATCAGCGAACATCTCTTCCATATCAGCTAAAGAATCGATCGCCACTCCCACCTGACCTATCTCACCTAAGGCCATTGGATGGTCGGAGTCGTAACCGGTCTGTGTCGGTAAATCAAACGCAGCGGAGAGACCGGTCTGTCCATTATCAATTAGTAATTTAAATCTTTCATTAGTTTCTTTGGCTGTCCCGAAACCGGCATATTGCCTCATTGTCCAAAGACGGCCTCGATACATGGTGGGTTGTACACCTCTTGTAAACGGATACTGACCTGGGAAATTCAGGTCCTCAAGGTATGTACCCGAGTCAACATCCTCAGGCGTGTAGATTCGATCTTGTGTAGCTGATGATGAAGAGAACGTCTCACGGCGCTCGGGAAATTTTTGTATTGCAGGGTTAAGAAGGTCACGCTCCCATTGTTCACGAGCGCCAGTTACACCGGAGGCATCGTGACCGTTGGAGTTTTGACTAGGTTCACTGGAAGACATGATGGTTCTCGATTACCCCGACTACTTATTCGGCAAGTTCATCAATCATAACTTGTGCGTCACCGATGATCACCTCTACTCCATCTTGATTTACGACATTTGTTTGGAGGTTGATTCGTGATTTTTCAGGATCCACCATGGTTACAGAGCACTGTGCTGTGATGTGGTCACCCGCCACAACAGGTGCTCTGAATTTCAGGTTTTGACCCAAATAAACTACGACAGAACTCGGTGCAAGCCGGGTTCCAAGCGCAGCAGAGATAATGCCGGCGCCAAACATTCCATGGGCGATCGGTTGTTTGAATCTTGTCTTGGAAGCATAGTCAACGTCAGAATGTAACGGATTATGGTCGCCTGTGACATCCGCAAAAAGGTTGATATTTTCCTGGGTGACAGTTGTCTCGAATGTAACTTCGTGACCCACTTCTATCCCACTCACGTTTTCTGCCATGGTGTCCACTCCCAACTTAAACATAATTTGTATTTTCGTTCGCTATCCATGCTAGCCTCACACTATATTAGGGAGGAATTTATGATTACGGGACTCGATCACCTAGGCATTGTCGCACCAGATCTGAGCACTGCTAGCGATGTGCTACTGGGACAATTTGGTTTTGACTATGATGTTGAACGAACTGCACTGCCGGACGGTAATGTGTTCGCTCCGGAGAACACCAGTATTTGGTTTGTGAAGGTGGGTACCGGTGCAACCCGAATTGAAATACTTGTGCCGCGAGATGATATTAGCGGGATAGCCCGTTTTCTGAGTAAGAATGGGCCCGGACTGCATCATATTGGATATTCTAGTACCTCAGTACCAGATGACATGAAAAAATTAGTGGAGGCAGGATTAGACTTTATCGATTTTGGTACACCCACCGACGAACTTACAGCAGCATTCTTCCATCCAAAAACAGCTGCTGGTATTCTTCATGAAATCGTCCCTGATCGGGGATTGCATGGTTGATAGCAGACGATAGGTACCTTTAGCGGCAGGCGGCATTGATGTTCGGACGAAGGCACAAGCAACGAGATCAAAAGACCTTAATCAAAGAGATGACTCGACTTGTGGGAGCTCAGCATGTGCTCTATGAAGATGCAGATCTTATTGGCTATGAATATGATGCGACGATCGAGAGAGCGCGACCAGAGGTAGTAGTATTACCTGCAAATAAAGAGCAGGTGGCGGAAGTGGTTGCGATTTGTCGAGAGTACGACCGACCGATCGTGCCTCGAGGCTCCGGGTCGGGTTTATCAGGAGGAGCTGTCCCTGTTAAAGGTGGAGTAGTTATTGTCCTGACGCGACTCAATGAAATAGTCAAGATCGATACGGCAAACCAGATGGCGGTAGTACAGCCAGGCGTCATTAATCTGCATCTGCAAGAGGCGTTGGCAAGTCATGGTTACACGTACGCACCGGATCCGTCGTCACAGCGGATATGTACTTTGGGAGGAAACGTCGCTAACAACAGCGGAGGTCCTCATACTCTTGCGCACGGAAGCACTGTGAACCATATCCTCGAACTTGAGGTCGTGCTGCCAAGTGGAGAGCTCACAAACCTAGGTAGCAAAGTAATCGACGCTCCGGGCCCAGATCTCAGAGGTTTGTTCACGGGTAGTGAAGGCACGCTGGGGATCGTTACTGAAATGACCGTACAAATCATTCCCCTGCCTGAATCTGTTGTCACCATGGTGGCGATATTTGATTCTGTTCGTGAAGCTTGTGAGGCAGTATCGGCAATAATTCGAAGGGGTGTGATACCCGTTGCGTTAGAAATGTTGGATCAGGAAATAATAAAAATTGTCGAGCCTCGTGTCAACGCTGGTTATCCACTAGATGCTGGTGCGGTACTCCTCATTGAAGTGGAAGGATTGAAAGACTCTGTTGACACCGACTCTCAGCTTGTTAGTGATGCCTGTAATGACTCTGGCGCAAGAGAAGTACGTGTTGCGGAAACCGAGGACGAACGAGAAAAACTTTGGGAGGGACGAAAGGGCGCGATAGGAGCTATCGGCGCTGCATATCCAGCATATTATCTGCTAGATGGCGTGGTTCCTAGGACCAAGTTGCCACAAGTTATGGAAGACGTACTTGAAGTGGCTCGAAGTTACGGTTTCCGATGTGCCAACATGTTCCATGCTGGAGATGGGAATCTGCATCCAGCCTTGATGTTTGACCCGAATGACGCCGGAGTGCTGGATAAGGTACTCGATTGCGCAGGTGAAATTATGCGTTTGTGCGTCGAATCTGGAGGAGCGATTACGGGTGAGCATGGAGTTGGTCTTGAGAAAAGATCGTTTATGGAGTGGATATATTCAGAGAATGATCTCAGGGCGATGGAGAACATTAGGACAGCCTTCGGACCTGCAGATCTATTCAATCCTTGTAAGATTCTTCCGAATGGCCATGGATGCGCCGTGGGACATGCTGCCGAGATTAGCCAAATGATTTCTAGTGACACCGATAAGGCTGGTCTCTACGTTTAACTGTAAGATTTTGTTCTGAGGTTCATATGAGCGATCAAAAGATTCAAACTGCCTTCCAGGCATTTCATGAATTTCATCCGACAACTTCTGGTGATCTGATCGATGGAAGCCAGCCAGAATGTTGGATAGCACCTTCGTCAGTAGAGGAGGCCTCAAAGGCAGTTAAAACTGCGTATGCATTATCGATGCCAATTGTGATCGTGGGTTCGGGTACTGCTCTTTCACTGGGTGCACCTGTTTCACAGCCCTTTATCGTGCTCGAGACTAAAAATCTAAACCAAATAGTTGAATATGTGCCTGAGGATTTGACCATTACTGTAGGTGCGGGAATGTCACTTGCGGGATTACAAGCCGTTCTCTCCGAAAATGGCCAGTATCTGCCAGTCAATCCCGCTCCGTCTGATGAAGTGTCGATTGGTGGTGCCCTTGCCACTGGAATGGTAGGCCCGTGGCGCGGAAACGTACCCTCAATCCGTGACTTAATAATAGGTGCCACTACGATCCAAGGGGATGGAACTCTGGTCAAGTCAGGTGGCCGGGTGGTCAAGAATGTGACTGGATACGATCTTCACAGACTCCATGTTGGTGCCCTCGGCACCTTGGGTATCGTCGCAGAGACGACGTTCAAGGTAGTCCCATTGCCGGCAGTGAGTGAAGTAGTTATTACGGCAGTGTCGTCGGAGGAAGAGGCTATTTCAATCGGAACTGAACTCCGAAGGACTGGACTTGCAATCCGTGCGCTGACGCTACTTTCTGAGGAAGTGAGTTTGCTTTTGGGAGTAGATGAAAGTCCCCATCTTCTGATCGACTTTGCTGGCAGTAAATCTGCAGTGGAATATTCGAAGAAACAATTGGAAACTATGAGTTCATCCTCTCCTAGACTGCTCGACGCCTCATTTTACAGACAGTTAAGGAGGATCTTTGCTGGTGAGAATCGAATGATTCTTAGAATCGGAGTACTTATCACCGCGGTATCCCCTGTGATGAAGTGGATGCACGCACACGGCATGGCCGCGTATAGCAACATTTCCGCCGGACATATCATGGCCGAATTGCCGAGATCAGACGAAATTTCGGAAAGCACTGTTCTTGACCTGCTTAGGGAGTTGCGTGATTTATCGGAATCGCATGCTGGCTACCTTATACTGGAGAGAGCACCAGAGTCTATCAGACAAGCCTTTGTGCCACTGATAGATACCAACTCCGCTCTAACAGCGGAACTTGCGAGGTCACTAGATCCTCGGCGATTACTAAATACTGGACGATTCGGGGGTTCCTGATGTCAAGATTACAATTTGTTGGCCCAGATACTCCATCCACCGAAGATCTGCAGAATTGTGTCCATTGTGGGTTCTGTTTGCCGACCTGTCCTACCTACGTGGCCACGGGACACGAACTGGAATCCCCTCGCGGCAGACTACATTTAATTGCCGGCATCAAGGAAGGTCGAGTAGAAGCGAATACCAACACCATCGAGCACATTGACCGTTGTCTACAGTGTCGAGCCTGTGAGACTGCATGCCCTTCCGCAGTCCCATATGGAAGGATTATGGAGGATGCTCGGGCTTCGATCATGGCAAACACGGGTAACGAGAAACCACTGAAGTGGCAGCTAAGATCATGGGCTTTGAGGAATGTACTTGCTCGCCCCAAGGTTCTTCGAATATCACTAACACTGGGGCGGTTATATTCCCTCTCGGGGCTGCAAAAATTGATTCGTGGTCCTCTTAAAATGATTTTGCCTTACCAGTTACGGCGACTTGAAAATTCATTGCCAGCCCTCTCTGAGAAACCATTCCGTGCAAATGGAGTGCTATTACGAGGCACTGAGGCCGCCCGTAAAGTCGCATTTTTGACTGGATGTATCCATGGTGAGCTGTATCCTGAAATGCATCGCTCCACACTGACGGTTTTAGAACATCTTGGCTGTGAGGTCGTAGCACCCGCTACTCAGGTTTGCTGCGGAGCGCTCCATACTCATGCGGGTGACGCAGAGGCTGCACGAGCTTTAGCGAGAACTAATATTGATGTTTTCGCAGAACAAAGTGTGGACGTAATCCTTGTGAACGCCGCTGGTTGTGGATCGGCTATGAAAGAGTACGGTCGACTTCTACGACACGATCCTGAGTGGGCCGAAAAAGCTGGGCAGTTTTCAGAGAAAGTTCAGGATATTCTTGAATTTGTGGCAGGTGAAAACTTTTCGAAGAATTTAGGCCGAGTCGAGGAAGTCGTGACATTGCAAGATGCCTGTCATCTTGCACATGCTCAGAAAGAGAAAGCTGCACCGAGGGCAATTTTGTCCGCGATACCTGGAGTTCGTTTTGTGGAAATGAAGACACCTGACAGATGTTGTGGGTCCGCTGGTATTTACTCTATCGTCCAGCCGAGTCTGTCGGGTCAAGTGTTAGATTCAAAACTAACCGATATATATTCAGTGGAAGCAGATGTAGTATGCACTGCTAATCCGGGCTGTACGCTTCAATTAGAGGCGGGTCTCCGTCGTGACTCAAGTTCAATAGAGGTGGTCCATGTGATCGAGATACTGGCCCGATCAATACGGGAATTCAAAGACATTGGCGTTAGTGATTAACTTAAGAAATTTAAATTGGAGGATGTATGGAAATAGAAGGAAAAGTAGCGGTAGTAACGGGATCATCTTCGGGAGTAGGGGAGGCGACTGCTGAATTGTTGGCCGAACTGGGTGCCAAAGTGATCGTGAATTATGTTAAAGGTGAGGAGGCAGCAGCCCAGATAGTCAAGAGAATCAGAGACAAAGGTGGTTCAGCACACGCTGTGCAAGCTGATGTGCGAAATGACTCTGATTGCAGAAAACTTATTAATGAGGCAGTGGAGCAGTTTGGGGCTCTCCATATATTGGTGAACAACGCAGGAATGACTCACTTCATCGATCATGCCGATCTTGAAGCCGTTACTGACGAAGTCTGGGATGACATCCTGGGGGCGAATCTTCGGGGAGTTTTCAATTGCACGAGAGCAGCTGCAGTACATATGCGTGAAGCAGGTGAGGGTGCGGTCGTGAATGTTGCCTCTACTGCCGGTCAGCGGGGTACCGGCTCTTCGATACCTTATGTGGCGTCAAAGGCTGGGGTGATTATGATTACAAAATCACTAGCTAGAGTTCTGGGCCCCGAAATAAGAATTAATACGATAGCTCCGGGATTCATCGAAGGACGTTGGTTGCGACAAGGTCGTGGTGACGACGCGTATGAAGCAGGCAAGAATCATTTGTCAGAGACTGCGCCACTAAAAGGAGTAGCTACTCCAGAGACGTGTGCAGACGCAATAGTGTCGTTAATTGAGAGAAATATTTTTGTGACAGGGCAAACAATCACTGTCGATGGCGGCGCCAGTTTGTGAATGATCTCACAACAAATGACGACCTCCTCAATCTGTTGAAACGAACTGAATCTGTTCTCGAAACCTCAAATTCGCTCGTTGTCGATTTTCTATTTCGGGGCGCAGGTGTGAGCCGCAAGGCTTCAACCATCCCTGGTGAATTACTGACGGAGATAGATCAGGCTGTCGATAAATTATTGCGGGAGCAGCTTCTAGCTATTCTGCCTGGTAGTGGTTGGCGATCGGAAGAATCCGATGCCATTGAGTCCTCGGGGAGTGAGAAATATATTTGGGTAGTAGATCCGATCGATGGAACGAATAATCTGGTATATCAGCCGAGCGCCGGTGAGTACGGAACATCAATTGCCTTGTTTCGTGGAAATGAATTGGTACTTGGAGTATTGGGTTTCCCTTTGGGGTTTAGTCGTGATCCGAAGCAACCGATTGTACTTTCAGGGTTGGTAAGTGAACGAATAGTCAGAGTTAATGGCGAGCAGATTATCCTTTCATCTCATTCTGGTGACCCGTCTGTCGTTGCGTCATGGAACGACCACTGGGTGAGGCAGATTGTTGCAAATGAAATTCCCGTATATGCAGTAGGTTCAGTGGTTATGCGACTGGCGCTAGTAGCAACCGGACAAGCCACAACCTATGTATCTTCCGGATTTGCTCAGAGGAAAACTGAGCATTACGCATTACATGATGTTGCGGGCGGGGCTGCGATCGTGCGAGCTGCGGGCCTGGAGTTATATGGGGTAGATGGTAGGCCGGTTGACGTGCTATCGAGTACAACACATATCGCTCCTTTTGTAGCAGGTGAGCGTTCTGAGGCACTCGATTTAATTGATGCGATGGCGGCACTATATTAATCAAGATTTAGCGGCCGTAACAATCCAAAGTGGATCGGCCGCTTCAGGTGATCTATCAATGAGACTTGGGTCACCAAATGCCTGTGAGAGACTGAAGTAGGAGCCTACTAGTCGACTCCGATCTTCAGGGCCCAATTGCTTCCAAACCTCCACGGCCTTCGTAGGAAACATTCGATGCGAAAATGACACGAAGAACCGGCCATCAGGTTTTAATATTCTTCCAACCTCACGGAATACTTCGACTGGACGGGTCAAATATTGGACGGACACCGCACACAAAACCGAGTCAAAATAATTGTCCGCGTAGGGTAACTTCGGGTCCTCATTAAGATCGTGCTGTACTCCAGCAGTCAGCGCCTGATTTTCTTGGAGTTCCTGATGATTCATCCCTAATCCGTGAACTTCGGCGAACTCCAGTTCAGGCGGAAGGTGTGATATCCAAGAAGTCATTAGGTCGAGTATGGTGCTTCGCGTGGATAGTGATTCTCGGTAAAAATCAGTGAGCGCAGCGATAGTCTCGTCATCAATGTGAGTGACAAGACGTGGCTCTTCGTAGAAATAACGATCGGCAGTTCCATCCTCACGTCGGAAGAATTCCTTGGGAAATATTTGGTCGGTGTTTTGGGACTGTTCCAGATCTTGCTCCTAGCTTGATTCGATCAGATTTATTCCGATCCCGCAAACTTCCAGGAGATTCGGGTTTTGGAGTAACCCTAATGCGTCCCCTCGCGCACGTACGTGGTGAACGTCGTTAATCATAAAATCTAGCTGCGAGAGTCCTTCTCCCCGGTCGTCCCTGACCTGAACGAACCTGAGAATTGCATCGTCAAGTTGGATATGAAGCCCATGTTGTTCGGTACGCGCCGTTGGTATATCGAGCACAGCAGACCATTGTGAAGCGAGTATTTCAGGCACATAGGCGCTTATTTCGGCCCCGATGATTGATTCGACAATGTCGGTATTTCGAAACGGTTGCCAGTTGTCGCCGGCGGGGGACCAAGGTCCGTCGAGGACTGAATCACCCTCGTTCCATCGCAGTTCCGCTATAGCGCCGGGTAAATCTTTTGGATGGAGCTGTATTCCATCAGTTGATTCCGAAGAACCCTTCCCATCCAGAATGAGCCTGATTCCTAGTTCTGTGACTCGTGTGCGGGCACCAACAATGTCATCTGTCTGCATGATCACCATATAGCCACTATCACCATTTCGTGTTGTCAGGTAACGTGCACCCGCTGAGTCATCAGTAAAGGGGGCAACTACCTCAAGAAACGAATTTGAGATGGGCATCAGAAAATTTTCAAGTCCAAATTTGGCCACGCCTGGATCCCGGTGGCAAACTGACAACTTGAACAGCGACTCGAACTGATTTTGTATAAGTTGCAAGTCACTAGCTATGAGGGCAATCTGTCTCATTCTTAGCATGATTACTCCTCATGTTATGCGATTCTGTTTTATCTCGAGGTGATTTTTCTAGGGCGTCCGGTAATTCCGAATGCCATCCCCGAGTACAAAAAATCCAATTCCCGCTAAAATCACAATTGCTCCGTAGATGCTCTGAGCCGCAATGGCACCAACCAGCCCCGCTAACACGCCTCCAAGTGCCCCACCGACTGCGGCCATGGACCGATCTAGTGACGTGAGGCTAACCATACGCCCTCTAATTTCCGGCGGTGCAGCGGTAAGGAGCGTTGCATTGGAAAGCGAAAAGTATCCAGTCTGACCAACTCCAACGATACCAATCAGAAATACTGGAACCGCGATCCCCGCCCAGCCCGGAAGTAGTGCGCTCGAAGAATATGCTATGAGGGCAATACCCATTCCAATCAGGGCAAGTATCAGTATGAGACCAAGACGCTTTGGATAGGTGGCAGCGATCGCAAACGTAGCAAATAATGCTCCAATTCCTGTCGATGCGGCAAGATAGGATACCCCACGAGCTCCCAGACCAATTTCTTGCCAAGCTATAAGCGGAATAAAGACTTGCATATAGGACATTGCAAACGCGTAGAAGACTAGGGACATTACTATAATTCCGCGTATTGCCGGTGTGGAAAAGCCGAATTTCACCCCTTCTACCAATTCGTTCCACACGGTTGTGAGGGACATTGGCTGGAGAATTCTGCGGTGTTGAAGACCATGTACTCGAAGCAGTGAGGTGGAAACAACAGCTCCAGAGTAAATGACGGCTACCAAAGCAAAAGCGTAAGTGAATCCCAGTAATTCGATCACTAGCCCTGACGCAAGTACCCCGACAATCCTCATCACACTTTGAGTCGAGGACATTAATGCCACTGAATTAGTAATGATTTCCATTGGGACTACTTGACTCACTAGTGACTGGCGAGCCGGCTGATCGAAGGCCATGACTGAACCTCGTAAGAATGCAAAGAGAAAAATTATCCACAATTCCATCCATCCAGCCATAAGTACGGCCACGAACAGGATACTAATAGTAAAGGCACTCCCCTTGGCACTTAGCAAGACATATTTTCGGTTGAAGCGATCACTGAGTACACCACCTATTAATCCAAAAAACAGAGATGGCAGAGCCCGAATCGCTACCATAACTCCCACCATCGCGGCATCACCATCTGTAATTTCTAAAACCAGCCATGGTCTTGCCACCATCTCAATCCATAATGCGCCAGCATGACATGCCTGCCCGACCCACAGTAGTCGATAGTCTCGATACTTAAGAGAACGAAAGAGGCGTTCTAGAGTTATGTCTTGGGCGGCAGCCCGAACTATACGAATCATGAGTAGCTGCTATCGTCGCAGGAAGAGAGAAGATCTTCGGACCCATCTAGTAACGACTGGAGAGTAGGAATTCTTTGTACCGACGAATGTATTTTTGCTGTTCGACTAGATGGCCAGTCACGTAGTATCACTCGATGGCCATAGTAGGCTAAAAGATCAGCAGTCCGAGGATCGTCTTCTATATGGGCAAGCGGTTGAATTCGATTCAAGGTGAGTAATTTGTAATGGGGACTTTTATCCAAAGTGGAATTCCAGATGATTGCGTCAAAATATTTCTCGATGCCATGGCGTCTCATCCAACTACCGGGCGATGTGCGTCTCCCAGTAACCAGAATGAGTGAATAGTTTGCTTGAAGCTGCGTGAGTACTTGAACTGTGCCCGAAATTGGACGCCTGAGTTCAAAACGAATCGTATCCCATAGTAAACGGAGCCAGATTGGAGGAATGTTCGCTGGCACTGATTCAGCTTCAGGGTCTAACGGAGAGTTATTTATTCCGAGATTTAGACCAAAAATCGGATTACACAGTACTCCGTCTAAATCGAACGTTATTATTGGCAGCGCCGAACTATTCTGATTCTTTATTAATTCCGAATCTGATGACACCGTAGTCCTCGACTCTTGATAAAGCGCTTAAGTATAGGGTTACTTATGCCCGATTACGTCAGTCAGTTCCCTAGCTTTAGGAGCATATGTTCGTTGCATGACAAGTTCTATCACCGAATCAGTATTGTGTTCGAGATATGGGTATGCGAGCGAGCGAAATTTTTCTGAGAGTTGTTCTGTGGTGACATCAGTTTCGGGATCTCCTGCTGGATAATCCACCTGTGTTTCATAGGACGCACCGTTTTGTAATCGAACCATCACCCTGGATGGCCATGCCGCTGGATACATAGAGTCAAGATCTTCCTTAGTATCGAAGCTTATTTTTTCAGCCAATGCCAAGGTGGTCTCGTCCAGTATGGTTTCCTCTGTAAACCGTGATGGTGTGCAGTCCTTATATCGAAGCGCCGTAGCAACACAAAACGGGAGCGAGAACTTAGCAGCCCAAGGCGTTACTGGTTCGACCCCGTCGAGGAGGCCAAGAGCCTGACTATATATTTCGACCTTCACGTCGGCAATATCTGTGATTTCGAATGAGTTGGAGTCCGCTATACGTATGGCTCCGTCAACTGCTGCATGCGTATGCCTGCAAGAAGAATGGACTTTGAAAGACACAAAATTTATTTTCCAGACATCACTTCTCTCCGCTAGGTGTTCTAGGTTGTCCGTTAGCATGTTAGGACGAGGAGCTCTGGACATGGCATTGAGGATTCCTTTTTTACCCTCAAAGATGTGCGAAGCACCGGTGAACCCTTCGCTGGCTAGAAGAGCGGCGAGCGCACCGTCATGAGCAGCCTTTGCAGGGTGAAGCTGTTTTGACATTGCTCCGTCTGACAAGAATTCCCATAGCCCAGCTGCCATAGTTCCAGCACTTCCCAGCGTATGTGCGGATTGCTTGATATTGAGACCTAATAGTCGGGCGGCGGCAGCGGCGGCACCCGCCGTGCCAGCCGTCCCTGTTGTGTGCCAATATTCATAATGAGTAGGACCGAGGGCCTCACCGACTCTAACGCACACTTCATAGCCGATAGCTATGCCATCCAGTAATTCTTCTCCACTGAGCTCATATTGTTCGGCGATAGAGAGTGCACACGCTATCACTGGTGCTGCCGGATGAGTTATAGATGTCCTGTCAAGGTCATCCATTTCTATAACGTGTGATGCAGTAGCATTGCAGAACGCTGCGAGAGGCGCAGAGGTTTTTTTGCCGCTTGCAATAATTGTTGAGGACTGATTGCCACCGAGAATGTCAGCGACTTTTCTCGCTATAGATGCTGGCTCGCTGCTTCCCCCGCCGATGGCTGACCCCAGCCAGTCTAAGAGGTATCTGCGGGCGGTATGGCGAACTTCTCCTGGCACGTTCGTCTCAGCAATAAACGAAGCCAATTCGTAGGTATAATTTCTGTTCTCTTCAGTATCCATAAGTTCCCCTCGAAGTATTTGATGAGTATAGGCCCTGAGATGCTCTACTATCGAAGTCCTAACAATAAATTAAACGAGGAGATAATTATGCAAGCTGCGGTTATTCGCGAACCGGGTGGGCCAGAAATGTTCGAGATTCAAACCCTTCCTGATCCTGTACCAGGGCCGGACGAAGTCTTGGTTGAGATTAAAGCCACCGCATTGAATCGGGCTGATCTCGCGCAACGGCATGGGAATTATCCTGCTCCGGTCGGAATAAGAGATGATATCCCGGGTCTAGAGATGGCCGGAATAATTATCGGGGTAGGAGAACGAGTTGTTGGTTGGGAAGAAGGGGATCGAGTAATGGCTCTCCTCGGTGGTATGGGTTACGCCACACACATCGCAGTGCATGAGAGGATGCTGATGCCTGTACCGGAGGGATTGTCTTTCGAAGAAGCTGCTGGCATACCAGAGGTGTATCTAACTGCCTACGACGCAATGCATCTGCAATGCGAACTAGTAATGGGCGAAGTGGCACTGATCCACGCAGCTGGTTCGGGAGTCGGCACAGCGGCTGTGCAGCTCGCGGCAGCCCAGTCATGTCTCACTTTCGGCACCGCCGGATCGGATAGCAAGCTCGAAAAAGCGAAGGAATTAGGCCTCGATGTTGGGATTAACTATAATTCCCAGAATTTTCGAGAAGTAGTTATGGAGGTCACAGGTGGTAATGGGGCAGATGTGATACTCGATGTGATAGGCGCTCCATACTGGGATGATAACGTGCGGTCACTCGCTACTTTAGGAAGACTCGTACTAGTCGGGGCAATGGGTGGAGGCACGCTAGACCAAGCCAAACTTGGAGCACTAGGTAATAAACGGGCTATTGTGAGAGGTACTCGGCTTCGAAGTCGGACATTTGAAGAAAAAGCAACAGTTGTGCAAGGTTTTGCCAAACGGATTCTGCCACTTTTCGCGAGAGGTAAATTGCAGTCAATAGTCGACCACGTGTTTCCGTTAAATGAAGTGGCCGCAGCGCACAGCTATATGGAAACGAACGTGAACTTTGGCAAAATAATACTTGTCAATGACTAGTCCAATTGATACTGAGCGGACAGTGCCAGCTTTAAGGAGTATATTTCTGAGGAGCGATGGATTTAGCGGTTGGATAACATTGATTGAGGGCGCATGCGAACACCAACTGGCATCATTGGTTTGGATACGGAGCTCGATGGAGGCATCCCTCAAGGGGCTATAGTCCTGCTCGCTGGGGAGCCCGGAGTAGGCAAGACTGTATTCAGTATCCAGTTTGTGCTGGCCGGGATTGCTGAAGGCGAACCAGGAGTGATAGGTACCTCGGAAGATCCCGAAGCACTATTTGAACTGGCGAATTCTCTTGGTTGGGACTTGCGAGCGGCTGTTGATGATGGTTATGCGTCGATTGTTCAGTTCTCGATGACTGACGAATATAGTGCGCTTTCTACTGAAGTTTCAGAGACTGACGGAAATCTAAATCAGGTCCTGAGACCAATGACTGCGGACGAATCCACTAGTGCGATGATCGAGGCGATTAACGAAATTCGTGCAGAAAGAGTTGCTCTGGATAAGATTACAACTCCCCTCGCGAGCTATGAATCTTCGAGAGAATTTGTAGGACGAGTCACGGTGGAGGTGGCAAATAGAAGCTACTGTACCACTTTGTTGACGGGATTTCGGCCACATCAATCACTTGGTTACACGGCTTTAGGTATCGAAGAGCAGATTTCCGATGGAATCATCGATATGCAATTTTCTGATTTGTCAGGAGTCACTGAGAGAATTCTGAGCGTCAGGAAGATGCATGGTACTCAACTTGATCTCAGTGAGCACCTTTATGAGATTCAGCCCGGCCGAGGGGTGATATTTGTCTGATGCTATTTTTTGCGCCGAGTCCTTGCGCGCGATGAATTTCTTCGTCGTCTAGCGTGTTCTGGTCTATCAGTTGTAGGTGCCTCGTTTTTGCTTGCTGTATTCTGTTGAACGATGGTTTCTTTCTGAGGCCACTTCTTATTAATCCAAATAGATAGTAGTGCGCCGAGTCGCATTGAGAAAAACATCATCAGGAATAGTGCAGGTGCCTGAACGAGTAACGGCTCTAATGCAGTACTAATAAACGCGAGCGAAACGAGACACCATATAGCCGTCGCAATTACAGACCATATGATCGAGGCTTTTACCGACATTGTGGTTCTTTGCATGACAGAATATATCCTACTATTTGTTTGCGGCAGTGCATAAGATCAAATCCGCTTATATCACTCTACAATGTGTGCAAAGGTATCAGCTTTTATGTCCTCAAAATTCGAATTGCCACCGCTTCCACCACCTCGGCCACTACGTCCCGCCCCAACACTGTCGGGATTTTGTGATCCGAAATTTGAGAAATTAGAGCAAGAATTCGTTCGTAATTTTGTTGAGCGAGGAGATATCGGAGCTGCAGTTGCCGTGTGCCAAGATGGTGAGCTTGTCGTGGATCTGTGGGCTGGTTATAGGGATCAGCGGCAACAGCTACCGTGGCGCGAGAATACACTCGTTCCCGTTTGGTCCATCGGTAAGGGAGTAACTGCGATTGCCCTGCTGCGACAGATCGATCAGGGTCTGATCAGCCTTGAGGATCCAGTTTCTGATCATTGGCCAGAATTCGCCCAATCAGGCAAAGATGCAGTGACAATTCGAATGCTTTTGGCTCACCGGGCTGGCCTTCCAGCTGTTGATAGAGTCTTGCCCAAAAGTTCACAGCTGCTTGACTGGGACCTGATGTGCTCCGCGCTTGCTGCACAGAAACCATGGTGGGAACCGGATAAGGGTCATGGCTACCACACAAATACTATTGGTTTCCTACTGGGTGAAGTTGTTCGCAGAGTTACAAATCACCGCGTGCGTGAGGTTATTACCAGCGAGATTGCAGCGCCACTCGACGCCGAATTTTTGGTAGGAACCCGGAAGAAAGACGATTACCGTACGGCAGATTGGATCCCGTATAGACCTCTTGAAGGGGAGGTTGTACCTGAGAGGCATCCATGGAAGAAAGTAAAACTGAAAGATGCCACACACCTGCAGCGAATGAGCATACGCACCTACGGAAATCCAAAGGTCTACAAAGAGCATTCGACAGGGTCTCGAGTATGGCGTGGTGCGGAATTTCCGAGTACGAATCCTCACTCTAACGCCCGCTCGGTGGCCCTAATTTTTGGTGCGCTCGCAAATGGTGGATACGGTAGCAACGGATATAAACTTTTGAGTCCGGAACTCATTGAAGCGGCAAGGAATATTGAATCAGATGGTGAGGATCTCGTCCTGGGTCGACCAACGAGATTTGGTCTCGGGTTCCAGCTGGCGATTCCCGGAATCCGACCACTCGGCCCTAATCCGAGGGCATTCGGGCATTATGGGAACGGTGGGCATATAGGCATCGCGGATCCTGAAGCTGGTGTCAGTCTGGCCTATACCTGTAACCAAAGCGGTCGCTCGTGGCGCGATCCACGCAATATAGCTCTGGTCGATGCACTATTTGGTTCTGTTTATCAGAAATAGGTCTGACTACAATTGAACTTAATCAAAGATAAAAAATGAATGACTAGCGAGGAATACTTAGTGAGTACGGAGAATAATGATATTTTGACACATACAGAGCTCGAATCACTTTGCGAATGGCCAACGCCCGCAATTGCAAACGCTATTGAGACGTTTGATATGCGCTCCCGAGCTGCGGGATTCACAAATTCAGAAATAGTATGTAGGTTCCCAGAATTAGGAATCAAGGCAGGCTACGCCGTTACAGCGAAAATGAGAGCTTCTATTCCTGGCGAGGAAGATCCACAGACGGTAGACAGAGATCTGCTGATAGAGGCAATGCTATCTCAGCCCGGTCCGAAATTTTTAGTGATTCAAGATCTCGATCAGCCGTCGGTCGGCTCATGGTGGGGAGAGGTAAACTCTACTAGACACACAGCACTTGGCGGAGTCGGAGTAATTACTGACGGCGGTATACGGGATCTCGATGAGATGCGTGGCATGGGTTTTCTCGCTTTATCAAAGCATGTTTTGGTGTCACATGGATATATGCATCTCGTTGAGGTCGGTGGTGCGGTTGAGGTAGGGGGAATGCTCGTCAGACCTGGTGACCTTATTGTTGCAGACCAGCATGGTGCCATACAAGTGCCATCATCTATAGCACGAGACATACCTGCTGCTGCTGCCCAGATCGAGCTCAAGGAACGTAAAACTATCGCCTTTTATACCGATCCAGCATATTCACCAGGCGATCAGATCGAGGGGAAATACCCATAGTATTAGTCCGTCGTACAGGAACATAAATAATGAAAATAGCAGTGGTGGGTGCTGGCGCAGTTGGGACGTACTATGGAGCACGCCTGGCCGAGGCGGGTCATGAGGTTGGATTCGTGATTCGTAGCGAGTTCGACCTAGTTTCGGAAGCCGGGATCACTGTACTAAGCAAAGATGGGGATATTCGTCTTAAAGACCCTCTTATTGCTCCTAACGTTGAGAAACTTGCTGCACAATTTGAACCAGATTGGGTACTGTGTGGACTGAAGGCAACAGCTCTAGATATTTCTCAGGAATTGATTTCACCATTGATGGGATCGAAGACTCGGATGCTGGCAATTATCAATGGACTAGGCATAGAAGAGGATTTTGCGAGTTGGATGACGCCTGATTTAGTGTTCGGAGGACTCGCTTTCACCTGCATCAATCGAGATAACGCCTCGCTAGTGAATCACTTAGATTATGGACCTCTAACGGTGGCTCATTTCGGTGATGATCCCAAAAGACTGGAAGAGGCCCAATCACTCTGGAACGGAGCGAAAGTGAGTGTAAGCCTGGCAGATTCTCGAATCGCGGCCCGCTATCAGAAACTGTGTTGGAATATTCCATTTAATGGACTGTGCGTTTTAGAAGGTGGAGTGACCACTGACAAAATAATGCGAAACCCAAGACTCAGGGCCAAGGCCGAATCGCTTATGAATGAGGTAATCGCAATAGCGAACGCAGATCTTTCGACGGTCGCAGCATCTACGGCGATCGCACTTGATGACACTGTTGTGGAACAGATGATGACAATGACTGCGGCGATGGTAGATTACAGACCAAGCACGATGATCGACTTTGTTGAAGGTAGGGAGATGGAAATTGACGCCATATTCAGTAGACCACTGCAACGTGGTCGCGAGCTCGGTGTCCAATGTGATGAGCTTGCATCTCTTACTCGTCAACTGATTGAGTTAGATTCACGAAAGTAATAGAGCACGACGACTCTATTAGGTATTACCATCGTGCAATGAGTCCGACTATTTACCAAACACTTGCTAGCGACATGTACTCCATAGCCACGGAATTTCTTGAAGGACTTTCATCCGAGCAACTTTCTAAATGTTCCTATGATTTCGCTGACGATGATGAGCGCGAGCGCTGGGCTTACACGCCGGGTATACGCGGCGGTTTGCCATTCACTGAAATGGAACCTCACCAAGAGAGACAAGCCAGGCGATTACTTGCTACCGGAATGTCAGCGTCTGGATTTGTTTCGAGTACAACCATAATGTCCTTAGAAGTACCGCTTGATCAACGGGAAGGGTGGCAGGGGAACTTCGTCCGGGATCCGAGACTTTATTACGTGAGTATTTTCGGAACGCCAGGTACAGATTGGGCCTGGAGATTCGACGGGCACCATATAAGTGTTTCATATTTGATACTCGGGGGTGAAGTGGCGAGTATGACGCCCATGTTCCTTGGATCAAATCCTGCTGACGCTCCTCTCATGGGTGGAGAATTATTACGGCCGTTAGCCGCTGAGGAGGATACAGGGAGAGAGCTTATCTCAAACATGAGCCCGTCTCAGCGAACAATTGCTGCGGTAAGTGAAGTTGCTCCTTCAGATATTGTGCAATCCAATCGACCGAAAGTTGAAGAAGGTGGCTTGCCATGGGCGGATGCTTCCACACCAACCGATGGTACTTATCGCGGACGTGCGATACGACCAAACGAACCCGAGATTCTTCGATATAGACGCGCGGCTCCAATTGGAATAGCTATGGATGATCTCGATGCTCAATCTAAAGAAATATTAATTAACTTGATACGGCACTATCTTGGGCGATTACCAGCATCTCTTGCTAAGTCTGAATTTGAGAAGTATGAAAATGGTTTATTTAGCGACATACATTTTTCCTGGGCTGGTGGACTAGCTAGATATCAACCCCACTACTACCGCATACAAGGCGCGGAACTTTTAATCGAATATGACAACACTCAGAATGATGCAAATCATATCCACTCTGTCTGGCGGAAACCGGATGGTGATTTTGGTAGAGATGTGTTGGAGCAACATTATTCGACTAACCACTAGTAGTGGAGGATTGTGGATTGGAACACCCATGGAAACAGAACCCACGCTAATTTTATTTAATGGATATGTGCATACGGTCGACCAGCATAACTCGATATCAGAGGCAGTCGCTGTGGCTGATAACAGGATAGTTGCGACAGGCTCTGATACGGACATTAAACCTCGAGCCACTTCCAATACGACGATGATCGATCTGGACGGCCGTTCACTACTTCCCGGTTTTATTGATGCTCATCAGCATTTTGCTGGAATTGGCGCTGCTCAGGATGCCATTAATTGCAAAGCTCCTGGGATGGACTCGATATCAGCATTGGTGGAAGAGGTCAGGAAACGTGCGTCCAGCCAACCGAAAGGCACGTGGATCAGAGGAAGAGGATATAACGATTCAAAACTTGCAGAGAATCGCCATCCCAACAGAATGGACTGGGATTCGGTATCTCCAGACCATCCAGTCTGGTTTACAAGGACATGTGGACACATAAGCTCCTTCAATTCGCAAGCGATGCAAGTGGCGAACGTGCCTGAAAATCTAGCTGACCCCGATGGCGGCGAATATGATAGGGATTTGTCAGGAGGGTTACTCGGCGTGGCCTATGAGCGGGCAACTATTCCGTTTCGGGATGTGCTTGAGCCATCTAAAAGTGAAATCCGCGAGCATCTCATTACTGCAAATCGGTTAGATTTGCAGTCTGGGCTCACGAGCATTCACGATGCAGGTGGTATGACGGGGCTTCCACTAGAACAGGCTCAAGACTTGGTATCCAGTGGAGATTTACAGGTACGAGTTTATAGTTTTGTTACAGTTAATGCCTCTGATCATCCTCTCGTCCCAATTCTCAACACCGGGATCAGAACAGGATTTGGCACTGACCGACTCCGAATGGGAGCTTTCAAAATAATGACAGATGGTTCCTCATCGGGGCCGACCGCAGCCACTCGTGCACCTTATGCCATTAACGCTGACGACTCAGGTATCGCGTACTGGGCACAAGATGATCTTGATGACCTTCTGGGTAGAGCACATAGAGCAGGCTGGCAGTGTACGGTACATGCCGTCGGCGATAGGGCTATCGAACAAACACTTGACGCGATGCAGAGAGCCCAGCAGGAATATCCTCGAAGTGCGCTGAGACATCGCATCGATCATTGCGGCATCACTCCACCCGACCTTCAGGATCGCGTTGTATCTCAGGGCATAATTCCTGCAATGCAGCCGGCGTTTTTTTGGGAGTTCGGCGACGGATATATCCGCAATTATGGACGAGAGAGAGCTGACGTGATGTTTCCTGCGGGGTCACTCATTAAGCGTGGGGTTCCAGTGGCTGGATCCTCCGATTCACCTGTGACGGACTATCGTCCACTTTTTGGTATTGAGCAGGCAATAACACGTGCTACCGAAACCGGTGATGTATGTGGCCCAGACGAACGAGTTGATCTAACAACAGCTATACGGATGCACACAATAAATGGCGCACACGCATCATTTGAAGAAAACTCTAAAGGCAGTCTTGAAGCTGGTAAGTTAGCCGATATGGTAGTTTTGTCGGAACGAATCGATCGGGTACCTACCGAAGAACTTCGTGATCTCCCCGTGGATCTGACCTTTGTAGATGGTGAGCTCGTATTTCAACGATAAATGAGTCGCCAGGCCAGAGGTTGTATGCAGGTATAGGAAACAGAAATCTGTTATCTTACAGCCTTAGACGAACATACGATTACAAATAGGAGAAACTCATGTCTAAAGTCCATTTCGGAACAATGGTCCCGCAAATTAAGCGAACTTGGGATCAGGCTAATGAAGCAGCCCAATTTTTCGAGTCGGCTGGGTTTGAATCCCTGTGGGTGAACGATCATTTGTACGGTCCCACTTCGCCATCAATCCCTATTTTGGAGGCATGGACACAAATTTCTGCTCTAGCCGCGGTGACAAAAAATGTTGAATTGGGTACTCTTGTAACTCCCGTTGGTATGCGTAACCTCGCCCACTTAGGTAAAACAGTTGCGACTGCTGATCACATCTCAAACGGGCGCGTCATTGTTGGTTTAGGAAGTGGATGGATGCCTCGGGAATTCACAGATTTCGACATGCCGTTCCTATCACCAAAAGAGCGACTTGGGCAACTTCGCGAAGCAGTCCAATTACTTGGTCGCATGTGGGATGAAGATGAAGATGAAGTTACTTTCGACGGAGAGTATTTCAGAACTGAAAATGTTGTCACATTACCTAAACCGACTCGCCGTCCTAAAATTCTCATCGGTGGTGGTGGTGAAAAAGTGACTATGCGTATCGCGGCCCAGTATGCTGATATTTGGAATAACTCAGCTGGTGGCCAGGATAATATCGGTCATAAGGTAGAGGTTCTTAGGAATCATGCACAAGATCTTGGACGTAACCCTGATGACATCACGGTATCTCAACAGTGTCTTGTGACTATCGCCGAGGATGAGGCTACTGTTGGTCCAATGATTGAGACAGCTCAGAAGATATTTGGTGGCCATATGGGGAATCCTGGTGGTGAATTGGCCTTATCGGGGACACCCAATCAAATTGTGGATAGGATCGGACAGCATCTGGAGTTGGGTTGTTCGATGTTCCAAATTGAATTCTTCGGTCGAGACACAAGGGAGCCAGCTGAATTATTTGCTAAGTCCGTCATGCCCCAGTTTAAGTAGCGAGCTCTTCAATAATTTACCAATGTCTCTAGACGGTATGAGGAGAGAACATCTCTTCCACCTAATTCAGACAATTCCACGATGAAGCCGTAGCCGGATATGTTCGCTTTCAATTCAAGGATAGCTTGGGTCGTTGCAAGTGCTGTGCCACCTGTGGCGAGGAGGTCGTCGATTATAAATACGTTTTGGCCTTCTGATATGGCGTTTCTTTGAATTTCAATTGAATCGGTTCCATATTCCAGTTCGTACTCGACTTTGACACGTTCCCCGGGCAGTTTAGAAGATTTGCGCGCCATGACCATTGGCTTTCCTAATTTATTTGCCATGAGAGTCGCGAGTGGGAATCCTCGTGCCTCGATACCAACCACCACATCTATCTCTTCTATTCGTTCAAATCGTGATGAAAGTTCTCGAATGCAGTCTGCGAGAAGTATAGCGTCAGCGAACACAGGACTGATATCTCTGAACAGAATGCCATCAGAGGGGAAATCAGGGAAGGCAGTGATGGCTGACTTGAGCCTTTTAGACAGGTCAGTCGAGGAACTAGTTATCACGGTGTAGGCCTGCTGGGGTTAGCTAAATCAGAGCGGAAGCTGTACCCACAATGGTGACTGTCCCATCATCTTTTTCAGTCCACACAGTGGATTGGCCTCGAGTTCGACTACCTTCTCCCGTGACTTCTTGTAAAGAACCCTTTGCAGAAATATTCTCACCAACCCAAAGCACATTGACGAATTTAATATCCAATCGTCCGCCGACGAATAATCCGGCGCCAAATCGTTGAGTTAACAATTCACAGATGTATGCCAAGGAAAGTGTGCCCTGTACGACTATATCTGGGAATCCAAGATCTTCGGCGGTCTCGAGGTCATTATGATAGTTAGGCTTTATTCCTGAGTATTGGTCACAAACGGCTTTGTCGACGAATCGAGATATTGGACCGAAAGACTCAATTGAATCTGCTTCACTTGGGTGGTTACTGCGTTGTCGTGCAGACTGTTTTTCTCGACTCTTATCAACAGCAACAGTGTTACTCTCCTGCTGGCTCTCACCATCGATGAGGAAAGACTGATGATGTCGTTGCTTCAAAATAACAGCACCGTCTGATTCTCTCACTAAGGTTAATTCTGGTACCAGATACACTCGCCCTCGTTTTTCATAGCGATCAACAATCACTCGATGGCCAACTAATGAGTCACCAGCGAAAGCTGGCTGATACCATTCGAATTCATGTCGGGCGTGTAGATTTCCATATATATTTTCCGGATACCAGGTACTGTTTGGCTGACCAGGCCAGTTGTAGGTGAGCATTGCTGGGACAAGGGGCTTCCCGAAGGGAGATTCTCCCGTGTACCAAGGATGTGTATCGCCCGTTCTCTGTATATAGTCGTTGATGACATCCTGCGACAGAACTTGTCTCGTTGTTTCGAGCTGCATTCCAACGAACGCTTCTTTTGTATGGGATGGTGGGATTACTGAACTGACCATGGGTCCTCCGGTGTTTTGACTGTCTGATTCCCGATCAGTGTATTACCAAAACATCTTTCCGTGTGTGTTGATTTGAGGGGTTTTACTTTGACACTCGGATCCTTAATGACCGCAAACCACGCAGTACAATATGGTCCTTATAAATTGGTTGTTCAACAAGTTCGATATCAGACCATTCTGAAAGAAACCTTCCAAAGCCGATTTGACCCTCTAGGCGGGCTAGTGGGGCCCCAAGACAGTAGTGTATTCCGCGGCCAAACGAGAGATGGCCTTTGTCACCCTTTTCGAGTTCAAGTTCCGTTGGGTCAGAAGTGAAGTCATGATCGTAGTTGCCGGAGCCTTGCAAAAGAATTACAGATTGACCCTTTTTGACAGTAACACCATCTATCTCAATATCTTCCAAGGCTGTTCGTGCATTTACTGCCACGGGCGAATCAAATCGCAACAATTCTTCCGTAGCCGCCTCGCTCTGGTCAGGATTATCCTTTAGCCACTCCAGCTGGTTCGGATTCAGGAGCAACGCATACATACCATTTCCCAACAAATTTGAAGTTGTTTCGTGCCCCGCAATTAGGATGAGTTGAAGCGCCGCAATTACCTCAGCGTGAGAAAGTTTTTCTCCTTCCTCTTCCGCCTGAATCAGTACTGTTATCAGATCGTCTTGAGGATGGATCCTGCGGTCCTCTATGACCTTATCGAAATATTCGCCTAGTTCGAAACTGGCTTCGGCTGCTTCTTCGGCTTGGGCAGCCGTAATTGTGGGTTCCAAAGTCCGAGCCACTGCAACTGACCATGCTTTAAATAAATCACGATCTGAGTGCGGGACTCCAACCATCTCTGCAATTACTATCAACGGCAGAGGATTTGCATATTCCTCAAGGAAATCGAATTCTGTTCGATCACCGATATTGCCAATAAGTTCCTCTGCGACAGACTCGACTTTAGTCTGCCACAATGAAACTGCCTTTGGTGTGAATGCATGTGCAACCAGAGAGCGAAGCCGGGTATGGTCAGGCGGGTCAGACTGGAGCATGCTAGGGGCTTCGGCTTCTACAATATCTGAAACTAAGTCTCGAGGTTGGTTCATAGCTAGAGCACTGGCTTGCTCATGCTCAGCCAAAGTAGCCTGTGGCACGTTTGAAAAATGCCTGTAGTCTCGCAAAATCCTGTCGATATCAGAATGCTTGCTAACCACCCATCCTCCGACAACATCTGACCAGTGAATAGGGTCGGTTTCACGAAGAGCCTGCCAGGTTTTTTGCGGATTTTGATGAGTCTCAGCTGCAAGTGGGTTGTATACGACCCCACTCCTCCTCTTTTCTATCCAAGCGCGACGAGTGAGAACCACCTTAATCACAAATCGTTTTACGGCACGTTGTAGTGTATTTCCCGTCAGAGGGTCCAAACCACGTCTCTGTATTCGGGTTCTGCGTCTCGGTTTTGCTGAGACTTCAGTTGTCTGTGTCATGGTATTGCCCCCCTTTGTCCTGTTGCAGGACTCCAATGACCACTTTTAAGCATACACTCCTTATACAGAAAATGATTAAACATTTTGTTGAGAAATTGCTTGGAGGACTTTATGAATTATGAGAATGTGATTCTTGAACGTGAGGGGCATATAGCGGTACTAACTCTTAATCGACCGGACGTACTAAATGCTTTAAACAAAGATCTTCAGGATGAGGGCAGGGCGGCTTGTGCTGAAATTGAATCGGATGACTCGATTCGCGTGTTGATTGTGACAGGTGCTGGCAGAGGATTCTGTGCTGGAGCGGATTTGACTGGTCGTGGCGCTGAGAGTGACGCCAAGATAGCGCCACAATCGGACAGACTTGATGAATTTGGCTGGGTCGGCAGGCAAGCAGTGTCTCTGTACAGGATGACGAAACCAACTATCGCTGCTGTTAACGGTGTGGCCGTAGGTGCGGGAATGAGTCTTGCACTTGCGTGTGACATGCGGATCGGTTCTGACTTAACCCGATTCAAGACCACATTTCTTGAGCGGAGCCTTTCTCCAGATAGCGGGATGTCATTTTTCTTACCACGAATATTGGGTTATTCACGTGCTATGGATCTCATTTTGTCTTCACGTATGATTGACTCGAACGAGGCGTACAGACTGGGCTTGCTTGAGAGAATCGCTGAGAGCCCTGAATCTCTTATGGATGAGGCGCTCACTTATGCTAATGAAGTAGGCAGGTGGCCGCCTATGGCTCTTAGGTCGGCCAAACGCGTAACACAAAGAAATCAGCACGTCGATTTAGAGCAAGCATTAGTTAATGAATCGTTTGGTCTGAATTTTGCCCAAAGAGCTCCACATGATGTAGTAGAGTCGCGCCTTTCATGGGAAGAAAAACGTGACCCGGAATTCACTGGCACCTAGGTAGTCTTCGTGATGGGGGGGACTCCGTACTGTAATTCATACAGCTGTGAGTAGATGTGTTTATTTTCCATTAATTCTTCATGAGTGCCATCTTCTACTAGCTCACCCTGATGGAACACAAGGATACGATCTACATTTCTGATGGTATTTAATCTGTGTGCAATGATTACCGAGGTCCGACCTTCCATAACATTGGCTAGTCCTTCTTGTATGATCGCTTCCGTTTCGGGATCGATACTTGCGGTTGCTTCGTCCATGACAAGTACTATTTGAGGATCGAATGCCGCGACTCGAGCAAGTGAGATCAGTTGTTTTTGGCCAGTAGAGAAGTTTGCCCCACGCTCTGACATATGGGTGTTATATCCTTCGGATAGTTTTTCGATAAATATGTTTGCACCCACAGCCTCAGCTGCCTGTCGTACCGTGTGGCTGGAGATCGATGGATCTCTCATACGTACGTTGGCTTCGATAGTATCGGTGAATACCCAGGGATCTTGCAGCATTATTCCAGTGTGCCTCCTCAGCCAAGACTGTGGTAATTCCTTGACGGGTACGTCGTCTACTCGAATTTCGCCCTTCTGTACATCATAGAATCGTGAAAAAAGCGCCATAGTTGTTGATTTGCCTGCACCCGTGGCACCAACGATCGCCACCGTCTCACCAGGATTTATTACGAAAGAGACATCCTTTAGAACCCAGTTTTCTTCGTTATAGGCAAACCATACCTGATCGAATTCGAGTTTACCCTTTACGTTGTCGATGGATCTTGTATTTTTAACATCGGTGATCCCAGGCGCGGTGTCGAGGATGGCAAACACCCGTTCGGCAGAAGCTACGGCTCCTTGAATCATAGTGTACCTTTCGGTGAGGTCTCGCACTGGCCAGAAGAAACGATTGATATAACCAAGAAATTGCACCAGTATGCCGAGTGTAATCGCACCTCGAACGATCTCACCCCCGCCATACCAAATGATTGACGCGGTAGTGATGGCAGTGAAGATAATCACTACAGGTTCGAATGCGGCGAACCAAAAGAGTACGCGCATATTACTGTCCAAAGCACCTTGGTTGCGTTCATCAAACATCCGGAGATTTGTTTTCTGTCGGTTGAAGAGCTGAATTACCGTCACACCGGTGATGATTTCGTTGAGATAGGCTCCTATCCGAGCCATCCACAGTCGTTGGTCTCTGAACGCCTCTCGTTGAGCAGCGGCAAATCTCCGGATTACCCATATCAGAGGAATTAAAAATATTGTTAGTAGGAGCGCCAATTTCCAATAAATTAGGTACATCGCAAGGACCATAGTTGAGGCAATCAGGAGGTTAGATAGGATCTGAACGACCCCCTGTGACACAACCATCTCTATTTGCTGTATATCTCCCGTTAATCTGGTCACAAGTCTCCCGACAGGATTTTTATCAAAAAATGATGCCGACATGTGTTCGATGTGAGTAAACAACTCCATTCTCATTTTTTTTATTATCTTCTGCCCAATCCACATCATGATCCACGTTTGTCCATATCTGAGTATGAATATGAGCACTAAGATCACTAAAAATTGACCAAATAATGTATTCATGCCATCAATTTCACCAGGGATGATGAAGTCATCAATGGCTCTCTGTACTAGTAGCCACGGGAGAATTTCCAATACAGCTAGAGCTATGGTTGATATCACGGATATAGCGAGCCATCCACTGTAAGGCCTCATATAGGTCCAAAATCGAGAAAGTAGCGCTCGATCGTAGATACTTACTTGAGTTGGTTCATCTTCATAAAAACTCATATTTTTGAGCCCCTTTGATCAATCAGCGATTTCGATATTATCGAGATCGGGGCCTCTTGCCTCAATCAGTAATTGTTCTCTGTATAGCTCCGAGTATGCGCCACCCTTTTCAACAAGCTCTGAGTGTGAGCCCTTTTCTGTGATCTCTCCATCCTGCAGCATTAGGATTTCATCTGCGGTGCGCAGAGTAGAGGTTCGATGGGCCACTAACAGTGTCGTACGACCGTTCATATATTGTTCAAGCTCTCCTAGGATTTCCTCTTCGGTATGCGTGTCAACATGCGAGAGTGCGTCGTCGAGTACAAGTATGGGGGCATCCTTCAATATCGCCCGTGCGAGTGCTGCTCTCTGTTTTTGGCCGCCAGAGAGTGAAGCACCTCTTTCTCCAATTAGCGTATCGATTGCGCCGTCCAGCTGTTCAAGATCGTTACTCAAGCGAGAGACACGTAAGGCTGCATCGATTTCCTGTGGATCCGCGTCATCATTACCGTATTTCAAGTTGTTCTGAATACTATCGGAAAAGAGGTAAGCTTCTTGCGGCACGAAGCCGATGAGATTTCTGAGGCTCTCGAGCTGATAATCTTTAGCATTAATTCCGTCGATAAAAACTTCACCCGCTGATACATCGACGAGACGGGGAAGAAGATTCAGTAAAGTGGTCTTCCCTGCTCCTGTTTTCCCTGCGAGGGCTACTGTTTTGCCAACTTCTATTTCGAAGGACAAGTCACGTAAAACTGTATGCTCTTCGAACTGAACTGACACATTTTTGAACTCGATGTGACCAGACTTTGGCGTCCTTGACACAGTACTTGGCCCGTCCACAATCTCCGCGGAGCGTCGGAATAATTCGTTAATTCTCCGATTGGCTACGAAGCCAAGTTGTAAGATGCTGATCACCCAACCAATCATCATTAAGTCCCACGAGATGATACCGAGCACTAATATGAATCGAACAAGTTGCCCTGGTGTAAGCGACCCGTCTACCACTGCGGGTGCCCCAAAAAACAAGGCGGTCAGAGTAGCTCCAACTCCGAGTACGACGAAGACTGGCCACAGTGCGGATTGATAGGTAGCGAGGCCCATGGCCCGCTGACGCATTTCTTCATTTTGCTCAGCGAAGGCTTCTATCTCCGACTCTTCTCTCGCATAGGCCTTCACAGCAGCTATTCCTGACATGGATTCCTGTGAAACATCAGTCAGGGTCGACAGCTGCTCTTGTACCGCGGTAAATCGTCGTTCTACCTTCACTTCGAAGAAACCAATCACTATACCTACGATGGGCAGATAAATTAGGGACAGCACAGCCAGCTTAAAGTTCATCGTGATGAGAACAGCAAACCCAACAATTGCGACAATTATCATTCTGCCCATCGCAGAAGCGATTGGCCCAACCATGTCCCGGATTGCCTGCAGATCATTCATTGCTCTAGACATCAAGTCGCCTGTTCTTGATTTCAGGAAAAAACTTTCGTCGAGAGAGAGAAAATGTCGAGCTAGATCTGCCCGAAGATAATATTCGATTTGCCTAGAGGCAGTTGACCCAAACCAACGGCCTGACCAACCGAATACGGACTGCAGTAATCCAGCTCCAAGAATCAACAGTGCAAAGTTGGTAAGTCCAGAAGCTCCCTTTTCTTCCCGAATGTGATTGATTGCCTGTTCAACTAGGTAGGTTGTTGCTAAAAGTGAAATCACAGCGGCCACCAAGGTCGCGACCAATGAGACAAGATAGTAGTACCGATACTTCCATAGATATTTGAGTAGAGGATTCCTATTTAAGTAACTGCCCGCAGCTAATGCAGATCCTTCGAACTGAGGGGGAGCAACCGTAGGCATTCTCAAGGCAAAAATCCTCAGTGATAGGTTTTGATAATCTTGTTGTTACTGGTTATCGAGTCTAGATTGTGATTCAGTAGAAGACCAGCATGAACAATAAGGGTATGAGAGATTTGGCCGTTATGGATGAGTTCAGTGAGCAGCGGTCCAGACTGCACAGGTCAGACGTAAAATTTATCGATACCTTTGATTCAAGCACGGCAGTCGTGGATTCTCTGTATCTCAATGATGCTCAATGGTGGCAAAACGCGTCATTCGCACTCCCATTTCTAGTTGCATTGATATCAACAGTAGTCGGTCTTGTCTGGGGTATAGGAGAAGCTACTGGCTTCGGATTATTTGCATTTGCTGTCACAACCCTAATGCTTCCTATTGTTTTAATCACATGGCGGAACACAGCGACTCTCATGGTGTTAACTGATACAGGGGCATATTCAATCCATAGGGGAAAAATTCTTCACCAACTTAACTGGGATGATCTTCGACGTATTGATCAGGTTGAATACCTTGGTTCGAGTCGCTTTAAATTGTTACACGGCGACAATGGAGAGTTCATGACGGTCGAGAGTGAAATAGAAGACGGACAAGGTTTGGTAGATCGCTCTTTCCGTTTGTCGGGTCTTTCTCGAGAACGTGAAGCTTAACCTGAGTAATTCCATCCGGTGTACGTCGAAGTGAGCGGTTCACCAGAATTCAGTGGTTCTCCACCGATTATTTTGCCAATGACGAGCACGTGATCTCCGGTTTCTATGAACTGCTCGGCAACACATTCGATATAAACCAGAGCATTTTCAAGAATAGGACACCCGACTGCCGTGTCAGATAACCAATAATCAATCCCGTCTAACTTGTTCATTTTTTGGGCTGGCCCGTCTCCTTGGCGTCCTTTAATTTTGGTGGAGTCGGTGGGTTGGACAAATTTAGCTGCAAGAGCCATACCGTTATTTTCCTGGTTGAGAAGATTTACAGTGAAGAATTTATGTTTTCTGATACGAGCAAGAGTCGAAGAATCGATCTCGTAGGACACAGATATCAATCTTGGATTGAAGGATACCTGCATCACCCAGTCAGCTATCATCGCATTTGGGGTGGCTCCGTCTGAACTGCCTATTACATACATACCATAGGGTAATTCATGTAAGGCCTCCTTCAGATCGTCATCGGGATCTCTTGCTATTTTGCCTAATCCGGCAGATGACTCGTGTTCATTGCTCATCGGGCAATCCTTTACTTGTATGTGCAGTTCTCTCGATCTAAGGATAAATGCATATGGAATAATTGTATTAAGCGGTACCGATCGGGATTTACTTTGTGTTCGACATCAAGGAACCTCATAATTAGATGATGGAATTGACAAAAAATGTTACGATGTAGCGGTGCTTTAGTGAGCGGGGGCTACTTATGGGCGGCAAAGGTCGAGAAGCTGATCATGAACATCGATTTGTTCTTCCACCACCAGGTGGTGAACAGACTACTGGTCAGTGCAGTTGCGGAATGAAACGAGAATTTTCTAACGTTACAGAAACCAGTTGGGCTCTTCGGCCCAGTGCCACCAGTAGTTCTAAGAAATAGAGCCTCCCTTACATTTCGTTTTAGACATACGGTTGATAAAGATTACTGAAGTCTCCTTCTAGGAATTCAATGATGTGATCAACCGCATCGCGATTGAGATACTCAAGACCTTCAGGCGTAGCATCAGCAGAGTGTGGAGTTAGTACGACATTGTCCATTAATTTCAATGGATGGTCACTATCAAGTGGTTCGATCTCAAATACGTCTAAGCCCGCACCATAAAGATGATTTGTTCTTAAAGATTCAACCAATGCATCCGTATCGATAACTCCCCCTCTCGAGCCATTGATTATAATCGAGCCCTTCTTCATGAGATTCAACTCACGCTCTCCGATCAAATGATGTGTTTTTTCTGATAATGCAGTGTGAATCGATATAACGTCTGCCTGCTGTAGAACGCTGTCAAATTCTAGAAATTGAACATTGATTGGGAGGTCAAGTGCTTTAGTAGGGTTGAATGTCCAGCTGATAACTTTCATATCAAATGTCTCGGCATACTTTGCCATAAGCATTCCAGTGTTACCCATACCGATAATTCCAATTGTTTTTCCCTTAAGGAATAAATGTTTCCCTTCATCGGGCTCCCAGATATTTTCTCGAATTCGTTTATCATGCTGCGGTATTTTTCTGGCCACGGCAAGGAGTAACGCAAATTCGTGCTCAGCCACTATGGCGGCGGTGTTACCGCGCTGATGACTGATTGCGATATTGAGTTCGCTTGCTGCTGCAAGATCGATATTGTCTAAACCAACTGAGGTTGTTGATATGAGTCTTAGATTAGGTAATTGTCTTAAAGTCGCTCCACTCCAGGTTAAAGTAGAGCGGCTATTGAGAACGATATCGGCATCTTCACATCTCTTAATTTGGTCATCAGGATTTTCCGGCATAGTGGAGTACAGTGTGACATCCCCATATTGCTTCAATCGTTCAATATGTTTGCTATTGCCAATATGCATAGGAAAATCACCAGGTATGACGATCTTGGTATTTGTTGGTGTAAGAGTTTTATGGCTTTCGAGCATTAGCTTTATTTCTAAGAACGAATTTGCGCCAGCCCAGAAACTGTTGAGGTTCCAATTTTCCCAGTTGCATCATACAAAGCAATACTTGCGAGAGAAATGCCATCATCTGCACCATGGTAAAAAGTTTCAGTACCAATCCAGTCACCAATAGGGTATCTATGTAGATATAGCGATATGTCAGCATTAATGTAATTCAATCCCTCTGTGCCCGAGTTCACAAATGGATTTGCAAAGTCAGCTACTTGTGCAACACGCACAACGGGACTGGGTTGTTCGTTCTCAATCAAGTTGTGTGTTTCTCTAATCCAGGCACGGCGTGCCCCGATTGTTTGTTCGTTAGAACTAGCTGTTTTGCTATGGGAGATATTATCCGCGGCAGTTTTCGGACCATCACTATTTCCGATATTAACCGTTTGCCACATCGGCATTCGCCCGTCACGCGGTTCAGGTATGTCGAGTGTCTTATCGGGTACCTGTACGTCCCATCCAGGAGGGGACCAAATAGTTCCTGGTGGTTCCTGGCTTTTGTGTAACATGATTACGCTACCACGGGCGATTTCAATTCTGCCTCGGTCTGGGTCTTCTGTGGTGATATGGACATCAATTACTTTGATACGCCGACCCGAACGAATGATGTCACTTGTGACTTCTAGTGGAGCCATAGGTGGTAGGCGGAATAGATCCACAGTGATTCGAACTATTTGTAGTGACCCAGGATTTTCGGCATCACGGTGGTTTGTTTCAATTTCATAGGCAATTAATCCGGAGATTACTCTGCCGTGTAAAGAATTAGGATCCCATGGCCCACGCGCATATGTTGTTGGGTGATAGGTATTGGTATTATCTGCATCTTTGGTAAAGAATGCGTTCTCCAGCATATGTTGACTCATATATTATCTTTTTCTTATATATTGATGTAATGATGCTATGCCGACTTTGCCTGTAAGTCGAACGGACTCTGGTGTCATTTGTACAATATTCACCACTGCAGGTATACTATCTAATAAGTAGAACATATGTTCTACTTATTAGATAGTCATGCGGGGCCATAATTGCTTTTTGGGTGTTTATTTATTCCTTCATTTGAACTGGGTGTCAATTTAATTGACTATCCTAAATTGCTTATTGATGATGTTGGCCCGATTGCTCTTGTTGATACAGATTCAGAATTGATTTTGGACGTAACATCATTAGCTAAATCAGCGGGCGTGAATCCAACACAGACTTATAGTCAGGCATTTGGATTTTGTCCGGAACTTAAAATCATTCAAATCAATTGGGCTAAAACGAGTGAAATTACAGAATCATTTCTCTCAATCGCCCAAGAAATTTCACCCGTAGTTGAATCACTGTCTTCAGGATGTGTAATGTTTGATTTACAGGGTTCAGAAACATATTTCGGTGATATTAATGCGGTAGGAAAGTATCTTTTTGACCTGAGGGAACAATGGGTAACTAGTCTTACAAAACATTTACCAGAGCAATTGCAAGAGTCATCGAGTTCATTGTTACGAATGCAGGTAGGTATTTCGGAACGAAAATTTACTACACAGATGGCAGCATTGTTTGCTGAACCCGATCAACTTAATTACGTTACGGATAAGCAGGGGAGACAGTTTTTGGCACCGTTATCCGTTCAGTTGTTGCCTTTACCAAATGAGTATATTGATCGATTGAGTCTCTTGGGTGTGACAACGATTAGTGAATATGTGTCAATTCCTCAAGCAAAGATTGAAGCTCAATTTGGAACACAAGGCGGTTACGCGTGGTTAGTTGGCAGAAATCAAGACAACGAAAAAATACGAGCTATAACTATTCTGAAAGAACCAATCAGGCATCATATAGAGCTTGATTCGGCTAGTTCTGATCTATCCGTACTTAAGGTAATGACACAGCAACTTTTAGCTCACATGCTAAATATTGCTGCGAACAAGCAAATTTCAGTCGTAGAGCTTCGAATTCAATTCGAAACTGAAACAGGTAAGTTGTATTTTTTTGATAGGGTTCTCAAAAATCCAGTGCGTTCTATTCAGAATATTTGGCTTGCAATATCGCCTCAAATTGAAAATCTGAAATGTTCAGAACCGATAAGTAAATTGCAGATTGAATTCACTGATGTTGTTGGAGAATCCGGGCACCAATTGCCACTTTCAGCTCTGCATCGTCAACGCAAGCAGCAACTTCAGAATACAGCTCGTCATTTGAAAGCTCGTTATGGTAGCCCGACTTTGATGCAGATTAAGGAAATTTCAAAATGTCACCGACTCCCCGAGAGACGTTTCGCATTGGGCGATTACAGTTTTTAGCACAACCGGAGCAAATCAGCGTGCAGATTGTCATGCCTCGAAGAGAATGTGCATCACTGTTTTTGCATACAGAATGGCCTGAACGTATAAACACTAAAAAAATCATTGAAGTGATAGATCATTGGCATGTAGTAGAGAGTTGGTGGAACCCAGAGCGATATTTCCGAAGTTATTTTCAAGTTGTTTTGGAAACAGGTCGCATAATGACTTTATTTCAGGATATGGAAACTAACGAATGGTTTACGCAGACCACAAGCAAAAATTCCTCACAATACAAGTAAATTCTTATGTGGAGTGAATGTAACTACGTTGAACTACATATGCACTCTAATTATTCATTACTTGAGGGCGCATCTAGTATCGATGAATTGCTCCGGCAAGCTGTTGAATTTAATTATGATGCCATCGCATTAACGGATCACAATGCCCTTTTCGGTGCTATGGAATTTGCTCAGAAGGCAAGACGATATGGCATCAAACCAATTATCGGTCTCGAACTGAATGTCAGGGGCGATCCGGTAAATAAATTATCGGCCATGAATATTCATCATGTGACCTTATTAGCAGAGAATGAGAGGGGTTATGCAAATCTTTGTCGATTATCAAGTATGGCATTTGGACTTTTCGAAGGAAGTCCTGATGCTAGAGAAAAAAAACGCCTAAACCCATCGGTATCACCCGAAGAACTTTGTCAGCATGCGGAAGGGTTAATTTTGCTGACTGGATGTACTGAGGGATTGGTTGCCCGCTATATGGCGGCAGGCCAATCGATATTGGCGAGTAATGTTTTGGAGTATTGGCTCGCTTCTTTTGGGACCCAGAATGTCTTTATGGAGATATCCGATAATCTTATTTCCGGGCAACGCCTACTAAATCATTCTTTACTCCGGCTTGCAATTCAGTTCAATATATCTGCTGTTGCAACTGGAAATGTTCACTATCACATTCCAGATAGATACCGATTACAAGATGTTCTTGTGGCGATTAGTCAGAATGTGACGATTGACGATTCTGAAGGTATTCGACGACCAAACGGTGAATTCTATCTTCGATCTCCATCCGAACAATCCAACCGATTTTCAGTTTATGGTAACGATCTGGTTAAAAATACGGTAGAGATCGCATCACGATGTCAATTTGATTTGACTGAAGATCTTGGTTACAGCTTACCTATTCCACCAATTCCCAATAATCGCGACCCGCATACATATCTTACTAAATTGTGTTTTGAAAAACTTGCTACGAAATACGGTAGTAGCAAGCATTTTGATGAAGCTCGTGAAAGGTTACTTGAGGAATTGCGTTTGATTAGTAAACATGGCCTAACAGGTTTTTTTCTAATTTATGCGGATATTTATGAATTAGCATCAGCGGTCGCAAGCGAAATCAGATCTAGTCGAGGTGTCTATGCTCAAAAATTACCGGTGGGTCGTGGTCGTGGTTCATCTGTGGCCTCGGTTGTTTGTTATTTGATAGGTTTATCCCACATTGACCCGGTGGAGAATAAATTATTTTTGGGTCGTTTCTTGAATGATGAACTCTATTCCTTGCCTGATATTGATTTAGATTTTCCACGAGACATCAGGGCGTTATTAATTTCCCGGATATATGATCGCTGGGGCATCGAGCACGCTGCATTGGTTGCAACATTTTCACGATATCGGCGACGTAGCGCGATTCGTGATGTGGGAAATGCTTTGGGGTTACCAAAAAACTTACTGGCACGCCTCATCAAACAATCAAAATTTATTTCAGATATTAGCGAATTGTTTGAATATATTGGCTTGTCTGATGAGATTGCTGCCGATCAAAGTCTCGACCGATGGCACTTGTTAATTGATCTAGTCCAGCAAATACTTGATTTCCCAAGACATTTATCACAGCACCCTGGTGGCATGGTTATTTCCTCGAAACCATTGACCAATTACGTTCCATGTCAGCCAGCAGCATGGGCAGGGCGTTATCAATGTCACTGGGATAAAGATTCTATTGAAGATGCTCGGATGGTCAAAATAGATTTATTAGGTCTTGGGATGCTCTCGGTGGTTGAGGACGCAATTGAGCTGATAGGTAGCAATGTGAATCCCGATATCGATTTATCGCGTATCGATTTTGCTGATACTAATGTGTATGACTCTATATGCTCCGGAGACACGATCGGTGTGTTTCAAATAGAGTCACGCGCACAGATAGCAATGCTTCCAAGAACAAGACCCAAAAACCTGGGAGATCTTGCAGTGCAGGTATCAATAGTAAGACCGGGCCCCATCGTTGGTGGAGCCGTAAATCCATATATCAAAAGAAGAGAGGAACAGCTAGCATCATCTGAATATATTCCTCCATATCCTCATCCAGCTCTCAAAGACGTATTAGGTGAGACGTTGGGGGTAGTAATTTTCCAAGAGCAGGTAATTCAAGTAGCTCAGATTATTGCTGACTTTACTGCCGGAGAAGCTGACGCATTTCGTAGAACATTGGGAAGAAAATCTGCTTCCGCAGAAATTGAATTGTATAGAGAACATTTCCTTGTTCATGCACAACAAAAAGATATTCCATTGCATGACGCAGAGAATATATTTAAGAATCTAGTGGGTTTTGCTGAATTTGGTTTTCCGAAAAGCCATGGCACAGCCTTTGCTCTGCTGGCATATCAGACAGCATGGCTGAAGTATTATTATCCATCTGAATTCATTTGCTCATTATTTAACAATCAGCCGATGGGATTTTATCCATCCCATGTGCTAACTAATGATGCAAAGCGCCATGGGATATCAATAAAACGGCCAGATATCAATTTGAGTAGGGCACGTTGTCAGGTCGACTATGGCTCTCAAGATAATTCGATAATACTTGGACTCGGATATGTTGAAGATGTTGGATTAGATGTCGCCAACAAAATTATTTTGGAGCGTGAGGAAGCAGGAGTATACAAGACATTGTTTGAATTCATTCAACGGACAGCAGTGCCAGTGACCACAGTCATCAATCTGATTATGGTTGGGGCATTTGACGAATTCGGATTAAATCGTCGGGAATTAATATGGCATGCGGGTTTGTTCAAAGATATACCTTCAATTCTTAGGAACCGCACAGCTGAAAGCTCTGACCATCAATTGCAATTAGCACTGGATCGACATCAGGACCAGATTGAGCTGAATGATTTCAATTCGTTTGAGAAGATGACACTAGATTATAAATTGCTGAAATTGTCACCAGATAGTCATCCGATGAAATTTTTCCGAAAAAAAATGGATCGGGAATTATTATCAAGTCGCGATCTAAAAGATGCTCCTGCTGACAAGATAATTAAAACAGCAGGTCTGATGGTTTGTCGACAGCGACCATCTACAGCGAAAGGTATTGTGTTTCTGCTTCTTGAAGATGAATATGGAGTAGTGAATGTTCTCCTCAACCCAAAATTAGTGGAGAAAAATGTATTGACTGTGAACACAGCATCTTTTGTACAGGTAACCGGATACATGGACGGAGCAGGTGCCGCATCTCGTACTTTGGTCGCACAATCAATTGAACCGATTGCACCTTATCTGTCATTAGCAACAAACCAACTATCGTTTAAAACGAAGTCTTGGGGATAGTGACCGGACACCATATTAATTATTCATGGCTACCGTAATTTTCTTCTTTGGTGGCCCAGAAAATGCAAAGAAAATTGAGCCCACTAGTGGGAAAAGAGCAATTAGTGTGAACCCAGTTTGATATGAGCCCGCAACATCGAATAATCTTCCTGCGATCATGGGACCACTGAATGATCCAGCCATGATCAGTACGGACGACCAACCCATAATCATTCCAAAATTAGTCCGCCCAAAGTATTCCGCTCGCATTGTTTGCATTAATGGTCCTCGTATGCCCCAGGCCAGGCCGTTCATCGCAGCAAATAAAATAATCATTGCAATCGAAGAGAAGTGTGCAAGTATCAATAAGGCTATTCCATGCATGATCATTGCGGCTGTGGTTAGTTTTCTCTTCCCTAATTTTTCACCCAATGAACCAGCTATAGCTTGGCCAGGAATTTGGCAAGCCATCATCCCTGCGGCGACCATCGCAGCATGAACTTCTGAAAGTCCCTGACCGTCGACGAGATGCAGAGGTAGGTGGAGCATCAATGTTGAAACCACCATAACTGCAAAAGCGTGGCCTAATCCTATTGTCCAAAAGGCGGATGTTTTCATAGCCTCTTGCCAAGTAAATGCTGGTTCGTCGGCTGAGGCAATATTAGAGGGGTCGCCACTTTGTTCAGCCGACGGCTTGATACCGTCCATTGTGAGACCGATATCCTCTGGCCGGCTATACATTACTGCGGTTAAAG